>NZ_LYSP01000002.1:0-226063 GCF_001728945.1 Pseudomonas sp. ENNP23 | reverse complement strand
CCTGCGTGCCTGCCAGTGGTTCGCCGCGCGCCAGGACTGGCCGGCGGCCATCGAGCACGCGCTGGAGGCCAGCCAGCCCGAAGTGGCCGTCAGCCTGCTGCAGCACTACGGCGTGCGCGAGCTGTTCATCGGGCGCAACGCCGCCTTGCTGCTGCGTCTGCACGCCGACGTGGGCGAAGACCTGCTGCGAATCTCGCCGCATTCCCTGCGGCTGCTGGCCGGCGCCCTGCTGTTCGCCGGGCGCCTGGATGAAGCGGCGCGCTGCATCGCCGAGCAGGGTCGCTTCCTGCCCCAGCCGGATGCCCGCCAACAGCGGCGCCTGGTGGCTTACTGGCAGGCGCAACACGGCCTGCTGGCGCACTTCCAGGGTGACGGGCCCAATGCCCGGCTGCACCTGGGTGAAGCCCTGGTCGGCCTTGATGAGGACGCCTGGGACCAGCGGCTGATCTGCTATTCCGCGCTCACCCAGCAGGCCCTGCTGGCTGGCGAACTGGACCAGGCCCAGTCCCTGAACCGCGAGGCCCTGGTGCTGGCACGCAGCCAGGGCTGTCTGCTGCTGGAAGCCTTCCTCGAACTCGACCACGCCCAGTTGCTGGAGCACCGGGGCGCGCTGCTGCGGGCCGATGCCGTGCTGGAGCGGGCGCAGACCTTTCTCATGGGGCAGGCGCTGGACGCCAGCCCGCTGCTGGGCCGCATCGCCTTGCGCCGGGGCCGCCTGGCCCTGCGCCAGGGCCAGGAGAACGCGGCCCGCCAGCACTACCAGTCCGGCCTGCGCGAGGCCCGTGCCTGCGAGGACTACCGGGCCCTCTACGGCTACCTCGGCCTGGCCGTGCTGGATGCCAACCAGCGCGCCTTCGACCAGGCCTTCGACCGCCTGCGCGAGGCCGAGCGCCTCATGCAGTTGCGGCACATTCCCGAGCGGGTCTACCGCGCCGTGTTGCTGCAGGTGAGCAGCAGGCTGCTGCTCATGCAGGGCCGCGCCGGCCAGGCCCGCCATGCCTTGCTGCGGGTGCTGCGGCACTTCCGGGGCGAACACGCCGTGCAGGCGCCGCCGGCGACCCTCGACCTGATCCCGCGCATCGAATGGCAACTGGCCCTGGCCGAGTTGTACGAAGGTGAAGTGTTCAACGCCCGGCAGCGGCTGCTCGGGCAGTTGCAGAAGGCGCGGGAGAAGGGGCTCCAGGCCCTGGAGGTGGAAGTCCACCTGGCCCTGGCGGAAACCGAATACCTCAGCGGCGAGGCCGGCACCGCCGCTGCCGTGTTGCGCAACGCCCTGGCCCTCGCCAGCCAGTTGAACCTGCAACAACCGGTGCGCGAACTGCGCCTGCGCCAGCCGGAGATGCTGCGTGAACTGGGGGTGGAGGAGGGCGAAGCATTGGACGAGGACAGCGGCCCGCTGAGCCCCCGCGAGCTGGAAGTGCTGGGGCTGATCGCCCAGGGCAGTTCCAACCAGGAAATCGCCGAGCGCCTGTTCATCTCCCTGCACACGGTGAAGACCCACGCCCGGCGCATCAACGGCAAGCTCGGGGTCAAGCGGCGTACCCAGGCGGTGGCCCACGCCAAGGCGCTGGGCCTGATGTAGCGGTCAGTGCAGCGGCGGCGGGGCACCCAGTTGTTCCAGGCGGCGGCTGAGCAGCAGCCGCTGGGTCGCGTCTTCGCACAGCAGCAGCGCCCGCTCCAGGTCGTAGCGTTCGGCCTGGGGGCACTCCAACTGCTTGTAGATGTCGGCCCGCGCCAGGTGGTCGATCAGGTTGGCCGGGCCCAGTTCCAGCACCCGCTCCGCATCCTTCAGCGCCTCCTCCACCTGCTCGGCCTGCAAATGCAGCAGGCGCAGGTTGCGGGACAGCCGCTGCAGTTGCTCCAGCGCCGAACAGGGGCGCATGTGCTCGGCCAGCAGCTCGGCTTTCGGCCCCAGGGTGCGCAGCAGCAGCTCGCGGCAATCCCGAGGGTAGAGGCGGCGGCCGGTGCACGGGTCCAGCAGGTGGTCGGCGGCGGGCACCCGCACCAGGAAGTGGCCGGGGAAATTCACCCCCGCCAGGGGAATCTCCAGGCGCGCCGCCAGTGCCTGGGCCACCAGGGCCAGCGACAGGGGCTGGCCCCGGCGCCGCACCAGCACCTGGTCGAGCAGCGCGGCGCGTGGCTGCAGCGGCTGGTCGTCTTCCTCGCAGAAGCCCAGCTCCGCCATCCGCCGCAGCAGCGGTTGCGCCAGGTCCGCCGGCGGCGCTTCGGGCAGCCCGGCGGCCACCTCCCGCAGCAGGTGGTCGAACACCCGCAGGGCGTCGGCCGGTGCCCGGCTCGGGTCATGCTCGGCGGCGATCCACAGGGCCGCCTCCAGCAGCGCCGGCGGGGTTTTCTGCACACAGTCCAGGCAGTGTTGTCGCGGGGTCATCGGGGCTCTCCGTGTCGCCTCTGCGGTTTGTAGCCGGACCGTCCGCCTTCGTCCAGTGGGTCGGCGGCCGGGTTCCGGTGGGCGGCCTATACTCCCTGGCAACCTCAGCAAGGGGCCCGCCATGTTCAACCAGATGGAAGGCGCTCGGCTCGAAGCGCTCCACCTCGCCCAGGACCCGGTCACCGGCCTGCGCGCGATCATCGCCATTCACGACACCCGCCTGGGGCCGGCCCTCGGCGGCTGCCGCTACCTCGCCTACCCCGACGACGACAGCGCGTTGCGCGACGCCATCCGCCTGGCCCAGGGCATGAGCTACAAGGCCGCACTGGCCGGGCTGCCCCACGGCGGCGGCAAGGCCGTGATCCTGCGGCCTGCCCACGTGCCCGATCGCGCTGCGCTGTTCGAAGCCTTCGGGCGCATGGTGGAGAGCCTCGGCGGTCGCTACATCACCGCCGTGGACAGCGGCACCTCCAGCCTCGACATGGACTGCGTCGCCCTGCACACCCGCCACGTCACCAGCACCCAGGCCGACGGCGACCCCTCGCCCTGCACCGCCCTGGGGGTGTTCGCCGGCATCCGCGCCAGTGCCCTGGCACGCCTGGGCAGCGACGACCTGGAGGGCCTGCGCATCGCCGTGCAGGGGCTCGGCAACGTCGGCTACGCCCTTGCCGAGCAACTGGCCGCAGCCGGCGCCGAGCTGCTGGTCAGCGACCTCGACCCCGGCCGCGTGCAACTGGCGGTGGAGCAGTTGGGCGCCCACCCGGTGGCCAGCGAAGCGCTGCTCACCACCCCCTGCGACATCCTCGCGCCCTGTGGCCTGGGCGGTGTGCTCAATACCCAGAGCGCCCCCCAGTTGCGCTGCGCCGTGGTGGCCGGGGCGGCGAACAACCAGTTGGCCAGCCCCGACATCGCCGACCTGCTGGAAGCGCGCGGCATCCTCTACGCGCCCGACTACGTGATCAATTCCGGAGGCCTGATCCACGTTGCCCTGCGTCACCGGGGCGACGACATGCCGGCCATCACCGCGCACCTGGCGCGGATCAGCCAGCGCCTGACCGACATCTACGCCCACGCCCAGGCCGACAAGCGCTCACCCGCGCGGGTCGCCGATGCGTTGGCCGAGCGCCTGCTCTACGGCTGAGCGGCGCCCACGCGGCCCGGCCGGGATCCAGACCGGGCCAGGTTCGGCGCCATGAGCGCCGTCATCCCTGCGCACCCACAAGGTGAGGAGGCGACATGCACACACGGATCGACCTGCCCCATACCCGCTACCTGGCGGCCGACGGGAGCCCCGTCGGCGACCTGCCGCCCTGGGCGGATGACTTCAACCTGCTGGCCCGGCTCTACCGGCGCATGCTGCTCACCCGCCTGTTCGACCAGAAGGCCGTGGCCCTGCAACGCACCGGCCGCATCGGCACCTACGCGCCCACCCTCGGGCAGGAGGCCATCGGCGTCGGCATCGGCGCGCGCATGCAGCCCGAGGACGTGCTGGTGCCCTACTACCGCGACACCGCCGTGCAACTGATGCGCGGCGTCGCCATGGAGGAAATCCTCCTCTACTGGGGCGGTGACGAGCGCGGCAGCGCCTACGCCGAGCCCGCCGCCGGGCAGGACTTCCCGCTCTGCGTGCCCATCGCCACCCAGGCCCTGCACGCCTGCGGGGTGGCCACCGCCTTCAAGATCCGTGGCGAGCACCGTGTCGCCGTCACCACCTGCGGCGACGGCGCCACCAGCAAGGGCGACTTCCTCGAAGCACTCAACGTCGCCGGCGCCTGGCAGTTGCCGGTGGTCTTCGTGGTCAACAACAACCAGTGGGCCATCTCCGTGCCCCGGCGCATCCAGTGCGGCGCGCCGACCCTGGCGCAGAAGGCCCTGGGCGCCGGCTTCCACGGCGAACAGGTGGACGGCAACGACATCCTCGCCGTCTACGACCGGGTCGGTGCAGCCATCGAACGCGCCCGCCAGGGCAAGGGGCCGACCCTGGTGGAATGCCTCAGCTACCGCCTGGGTGACCACACCACCGCCGACGACGCCACCCGCTACCGCAGCGCCGAGGAGGTGCACCAGGCCTGGGAAGAGGAGCCCATCAAGCGCCTGCGCGCCTACCTCGCCGCCAGCGGCGTATGGGACGAAGCCCGCGAGCAGGCGCTCATCACCGACTGCCAGCGCGAGGTGCAGGCCGCAGTGGAGCGCTTCGAGCACGCCGGCCACGAAGGCCCCGAAGCCGTGCTGGATCACGTCTATGCCCGCTGGCCGGCAGCCCTGGCCGACCAGCGCGACCTGGTGCTGGAGCGTGCCGCGCGCCGCGAGGAGAACCGCCATGACTGACACCCCCAAGCGCAGCCTGCTGGAAGCGGTGAACCTGGCCCTGCACCGCGCCATGGGCGAAGACGAGAACGTGGTGGTGCTGGGCGAGGACGTCGGCGTCAACGGCGGCGTGTTCCGCGCCACCCTCGGACTGCGCGATGCCTACGGTTTCAAGCGCGTCATCGACACGCCCCTGGCGGAAACCATGATCGCCGGGCTCAGCGTCGGCATGGCCGCCCAGGGCCTCAAACCGGTGATGGAGATCCAGTTCCTCGGCTTCATCTACGCCGCCATGGAGCACCTGGTGTCCCACGCCAGCCGCCTGCGCAACCGCACCCGTGGGCGCCTGTCCTGCCCACTGGTGGTGCGCAGCCCCATGGGCGCCGGCATCCGCGCGCCGGAGCACCACAGCGAAAGCACCGAGGCACTGTTCGCCCACCTGCCCGGCGTGCGCGTGGTGATCCCCTCGTCGCCGGCCCGCGCCTACGGCCTGCTGCTGGCCGCCATCGACGACCCGGACCCGGTGATCTTCCTCGAACCCACCCGGCTCTACCGGATGAACCCGCAACCCCTGGTGGACGACGGCCGGCGCCTGCCGCTGGACCGCTGCTTCACCCTGCGCGAGGGCAGCGACCTGACCCTGGTGACCTGGGGCGCCAGCGTGCTGGAAACCCTGGAGGCCGCCCGGCAACTGGAGGCGCGCGGCATCAGCGCCGAGGTGATCGACGTCGCCTGCGTCAAACCGCTGGACCTGGAGACCCTCGAAGCCTCGGTGCGCAAGACCGGCCGCTGCATCATCGTCCACGAGGCGCCGCGCAGTTGCGGGGTCGGCGCCGAGATCGCCGCCAGCCTCTACGAGCGTGTTATCACCGACCTGCAGGCCCCCATCCTGCGGGTCACCGCACCGGACATCCCGCCGCCGCTCTACCGACAGGAATCCCTCTACATCCCCGGTCCCGACGACATCCTCGCCGCGTGCGAGCACGTCCTCGACCCCGCCTGAGGAGACGACCATGAACTACTTCAAGCTGCCCGACCTCGGCGAAGGCCTGCAGGATGCCGAAATCGTCGAATGGCACATCAAGCCCGGCGACCGCGTGCACGCCGACCAACTGGTGGTCTCGGTGGAGACCGCCAAGGCCCTGGTGGACATCCCCGCCCCGCGCGACGGCGTGGTCGCCAAGCTGTTCGGCCAGGAGGGCGACATCCTCCACGTCGGCGAACCGCTGCTGGCTTACGAAGGCGCGGACCAGGACGCCGGCACCGTGGTCGGTCGCCTCGACGGCGGCGGCGAAAGCCATGCCGACCAGTTCTTCATCGGTGCCGCACCCTCCACCCAGGAACACCTCGCCCCCCGCGCCACCCCGGCCGTGCGCCAACTGGCCCGGCAACTGGGGGTGGAGCTGGTCGGCCTCGCCGGCAGCGGCGCCGACGGGCTGATCACCCGCGCTGACGTGGAGGCCGCCGCCCAGCATGCCCGCGACCGTTTCGGCGGCGACCGGCTGCGCGGCGTGCGCCGCAGCATGGCGATCAACATGGCGCGCTCCCACGCCGAGGTGGTGCCGGTGACCCTCTACGGCGACGCCGACCTGCACCGCTGGGCCCAGGCCCGCGACCCGCTGATCCGCATCGCCCAGGCCATCGCCGAAGCCTGCCGCGCCGAGCCGATCCTCAACAGTTGGTTCGACGGCCGCATGCTCGCCATCCGCCAGCACGAGCAACTGGACCTCGGCATCGCCGTGGACACCCCCGACGGGCTCTTCGTCCCCGTGCTGCGCAAGGTCGGCGAGCGCAGCGCCGAGGACCTGCGCGACGGCATCGCGCGGCTGCGCGCCGACGTCCAGGCACGCTCCATTCCTCCCCAGGAAATGATGGGCGCCACCCTCACCCTGTCCAACTTCGGCACCCTGTTCGGGCGTTACGCCAACCCGGTGGTGGTGCCGCCCCAGGTGGCCATCATCGGCGCCGGCGGCATCCGTGACGAAGTGGTGGCCTGGGAGGGCCAGCCGGCGGTCCATCCGGTGCTGCCGCTGTCGATCACCTTCGACCACCGAGCCGTCACCGGCGGCGAGGCGGCGCGCTTCTTCAAGGCCCTGGTGCAGGCGCTGGAACGGCCCTGATCGACCTTTGCGGGCCCCGTTATACGGGGCCTGCAGAGGTTTTCCACAGGGTGCCCTGGCGACCCTCGTGTCCCTGTTGCTCCCCATCCCCCGGGCGCTTGCGTCGGGTGGTGCGGAACGCCTGTCGGTCGACCATCAACAGCCATTCACAGTGGCTGGCGCTGGGCTATAACTCCCTATGCCCTGAGTCAACTATTCCTTTGCTTCGGAGAAGCCATGGACGTGCACGCTTCAGCTGTTCCGTTCGACCCGACGTCTTCCCTGCCCCAGGCCCGGTTGCATGCTGCGGACCAGTTGATGACCCGGCTGGAGCTTTCGGCCGATGGGCAGGTGCTGGACGCCAACCCCCGCTTCCTGGCCATGCTGGGTTATGAACTGGCCGACCTCCAGGGCCAGCACCACCGCATCCTGCTGCCCCCGGAAGACGCCGGTGCCCCTGCCTACGAGGCGTTCTGGGCGGACCTGCGCAAAGGCCAGGCCTGGGAGGGAGAGTTCCACTACCGCGACAGCCAGGGGCGCGATGTCTGGCTGCGCGGTGGCTGTTGCCCGTTGCTGGATGCCGAAGGGCACACCCAGCGCATCATCGAATACGCCATCGACCTGACCGAGCAGAAGCACCTCACCGCCAACTTCCAGGGCCAGCTCGATGCGCTGAGCCGGGTGATGGGCAAGGTGGAGTTCGCCCTGGACGGGACCATCCTCGACGCCAACCCGCGCTTCCTGGAAACGGTTGGTTACTCGTTGGAGGAGCTGAAGGGCCAGCACCACAGCCGCCTGGTGGACCCGGACTATGCCCAGTCCGCCGACTACCGCACCTTCTGGGACACCCTGCGGCGCGGCGAATACCTGGCCGGCGAGTTCTGCCGGGTGGCGAAGGACGGGCACGAAGTGTGGATCCAGGGCTCCTACAACCCGGTGCTGGACCTGGACCGCAAGCCCTGCAAGATCGTCAAGTTCGCCACCGACATCACCGCCCAGGTGGAGCAGAACCGCCAGCTCAAGCAGGCGATGGAGGAGGCCGAGGAGGCCGCCCGGGTGCGCGAGGAACTGCACAAGTCACTGCAGGAGATGTCCACCCCGGTCACCCCCATCTGGGACGGCATCCTCCTTCTGCCGCTGGTGGGCATCATCGACTCCATGCGCACCGCCGACGTGATGAACAAGTCGCTGACCAAGATCGCCGAGACCCGTGCCCGGGTGTTCGTGCTGGACATCGCCGGCGTCGCCACGGTGGACACCGGGGTCGCCAACCAACTGATCAAGATCACCAAGGCCACCCAGTTCATGGGCTGCGAGGCGATCATCTCCGGGGTGTCCCCGGCCATCGCCCGGACCATGGTGGAGCTGGGCGTCTCGGTGGGTGACATCCGCACCACCGCCACCCTGCGCGACGCCTTCGAAATCGCACTGAAGCGAGTCGGTTCCGCGCTCTAGGAGGCGGTCATGGAGTGGGAAAGCAACGACCTGGGCATCGCCGACGTCGCCGAGTGCATCGTCGTCAGCATGCGCCCGGACCTGGGCGACGAGGGTATGCAGCGGCTCACTCAGGTGCTGTCCCAGCGGCTGCTCACGGGGCGTCAGCACGCCGTGCTGCTGGACTTCTCGGCAGTCACCCTGCTGGATCACCACGAGTTCCGCGAGGTGCGCAAGCTGGCGGATGTGTGCCGCCTGCTCGGTGCCATCTGCCTGCTGGTGGGGTTGAACCCCGGCATCGCCGCGTTCCTCGCACTGGCCGACGCCGAACCCGGCCCGTTGCGCTGCTTCCTCGACATGGACACTGCGCTGGCCAATGCGCGCGACCGCCGTGAGGAGCCCTAGCATCATGCCCCACGAGCCGGAGGCCCGAGAGGTCCGCTATTCGCTGCGCCACGAAGTCGACCTGCACCTGGCAGTGATGTCCGTGCGCCGCCTGCCCTTTCTTGCCGGCCTGCCCGAGGTGGATCGCGCGATGCTTTCCACCGTGGTCTCCGAACTGGGCAGCAACATCCTCAAGTACGGCGTGAGGGGCGAGGTCACGTTGTCGCTGCACCAGGCCGAGGGGCGCCCCTGCATCGACATCGTCGCCTGCGACCAGGGCCCCGGCATCGCCGATGTGGCGCAGGCCGTGCAGGACCACTACAGCACCTCGGGCACCCTCGGGCTGGGGCTGCCCGGCGTCCGGCGGATGATGTCCGAACTGTCCATCAGCCTGCCGCCGGAGGGCGGCACCCGGGTGCAGGCACGCAAATGGCTGGGGCCGGCGCCGACGTCAGCGCGGCTGTCCGTGCCGAAGGCCGAGGCCGGCGGCCAGGGGCTGCGGCTGGCCTGGGCCAGCGAGAACCGCCCCTGCCAACCTGAGCGGGTTTCCGGCGACCTGGCCTTCGTCCGCCCGGTGCCGGGCGGGGTGCTGCTGGTGCTGATCGACGTGAGCGGTCATGGCACCTCGGCCCATCAACTGGCCCAGGCCCTGGAGGCGGTGTTGCAGCAGACACTGGAGCAGGAGCCGGCCCGCCTGCTGCAGGTGCTGCACCAGCATTGCATCGGCACCCGTGGCGCGGCAGCGGGGGTGGCGCTGGTCAACGGCGAGCGCGGCGAACTGAGCTACGCCGGCATCGGCAACACCCGCATCTGCCTGCGCGGGCGTGAAGCCTGGCGTGGCGTCTCCCGCGATGGGGTGCTCGGCGAGCGCTTTCCCACGCCCCTGCTGCAGCACCAGCCACTCGCCCCGGGAGACGTGGTGATGCTGTATTCCGACGGCATCAGCGAATCGCTCAATCTGCGCGACGGCCTGCTCGACCTGGGCGCCGATCCCGCCGTCCTGGCGCACCAGGTCATCACCCACAGCGGCCGCAGCACCGACGATGCGAGCTGCATCGTGCTGCGGGTGCACGCAGGCGAGGGCGGCTAGATGCGGCAGGCGATCGGCGACATCACCCTCAGCGGCCCCGGCGCTGCGCTGGCCGCCCGGCGCAAGGTAGCGCGGGTGCTCGAATGCATCGACACGACCGCCACCTTCATGGTTCCGCTGGCGAACACCACCTCCGAGCTGGTGCGCCAACTGGCTGCGTATCTTCCTGCCCTGCGCCTGCAGGTCTGGCTCGACGCAAAGCGCCGGGAGCTGCTGCTGGACCTGTCGGCGGACCAGCCGCTGCAGTATCACCTGCCCGAGGCGGTGTACGGGGGCGTCCGCCTGGACGTCCTGGCGGAGAACAACCTGGCCCTGTGCTGCCGCCTGCCCCGCTGGCCCGATGCCGAGCTGCAGCAGCGTATGCGCCAGCAGTTCGCCGAACCGACCCGGGACGAGCTGTTCGCCCTGATGCAGGCCAAGAATCGCGAGCTGGAGGAAGCCTACGTGCTGGCGGAGAGCGCCACCCACGCCAAGAGCGACTTCCTCGCCAACATGAGCCACGAGATCCGCACGCCGATGAACGCCATCCTCGGCATGGCCCACCTTGCGCTGCAGACCGAACTGGACCCGCAGCAGTTCGACTACCTCAGCAAGATCCAGCGCTCGGCCCAGCACCTGTTGGGGATCATCAACGACATCCTCGACTTCTCGAAGATCGAGGCCGGCAAGCTGGACCTGGAGCGCATCGAGTTCGACCTCGACCATGTGCTGGAGAACCTCGCCACCCTGGTGGGGGAGAAGGCCGAAGCCAAGGGCATCGAGCTGCTCTTCGAGATCGATCACCGCCTGGACACCCTGCTGCTGGGCGACCCGCTGCGTCTGGGGCAGATCCTGATCAACTACGCCAACAACGCGGTCAAGTTCACCGAACAGGGTGAGATCCTGGTCAAGATCAGTTGCCTGGAGACCTGGCCGGACGAAACCCTGCTGCACTTCTCCGTGCAGGACAGTGGCATCGGCATGAGCCCGGAGCAGCAGCAGTGGCTGTTCCAGTCCTTCCAGCAGGCCGACACCTCCATCACCCGCAAGTACGGCGGCACCGGGCTCGGCCTGGCCATCTCGCGGCGGTTGGCCGAGCTGATGGGCGGCGAGGTGGGGGTGCAGAGCGAGCTGGGCCACGGCAGCACCTTCTGGTTCACCGCCCGGTTCGGTAGGGGGCAGCGGCGTGCCCGTTATCTGCCGAGCCTGGACCTGCGCGGCCGGCGCATGCTGGTGGTGGACGACAGCGCCAGCGCCCGCAACATTCTCGCCACCCTGCTCGGCAGCATGACCTTCGTCGTGGACACCGCCGAGTCGGGCCAGCAGGCGCTGAACATGATCGCCGCTGCCGAACAGGCCGGGCGGCCCTACGCTGTGGTGCTGCTGGACTGGCGCATGCCGGGGCTGGATGGCATCGAAACCGGGCGCCGGCTGATCGCACGCGGGATGACAAGCCGGCCCTATCGCATCATGGTCACCGGCCATGGCCGCGAGGAGGTGTTCCGCCAGGCCGAGGGCGCCGGGTTCGACCGGGTGCTGGTCAAGCCGGTGTGTGCTTCTGTGCTGTTCGACACCCTCATCGGCCTGTTCGGCCAGCAGGCGACGGCGTTGCCCACCCGTAGCAGCGGGCCGCCGGTGCCTCAGTGCTTCGACGGCGCGCGGGTCCTCCTGGCCGAAGACAACGAGTTGAACCAGCAGGTGGCCAGGGAGCTGCTGCGCCTGGTGGGCATCGAGGTGGCGGTGGCGGACAACGGCGCCATCGCCGTGGACCTGGCTGCCCAGGAACCCTTCGACCTGATCCTGATGGACATGCAGATGCCGGTCATGGATGGGCTGGCCGCGACCCGCTGCCTGCGCGAGCGCGAACAGGACGGTGGGCGCATTCCGATCCTGGCGATGACCGCCAACGCCATGGCCGGCGACCGCGAGCGCTGCCTGGCCGCCGGCATGGACGACCACATCGCCAAGCCCATCGACCCCGAGAAGCTGTACGCCGCCCTGCTGCGCTGGCTGCCCGCCTTCGCCCACCAGGCCGAGCCGCCGAGCGAGACAGTGGCCCCGGTCCCGGCCTCGCCGGAACATGGGCTGGAGCCACTGCAGGCGCTGGGCCTGAACGCCGAGGTGGCGCTGCAGCGCCTGATGCACAACTGGCAGTGGTACGAAGACCTGCTGCGCAGCTTCGCCCGCCAGGGCAGCCAGCCCATGCAGAACCTGGTCGCCGCCCTGCAGGCCGGCCAGCGGGAGGAGGCGCACCGCCACGCCCACACCCTCAAGGGCATCGCCGCCACCCTGGGGGCCGAATCGCTACGGGCGCTTTCGGCCCGGCTCGAAAGTGCCCTGGCGGGCCAGGAGGAACTCGGCGGCCTGCTGCCCTTGGCCGAGGAGGGCGTGCAGGAGCAGCAGCGCCTGGCCGACGGGTTGCAGGCGCTCCTGCCGCCTGAGGCAACCGCCCCGCCCAGCGAGGCGCTGCCCGATATGCCCGGCCTGCTGGCCCGCCTGATGGCGCTGCTGGCCGAGGACGATGCCGATGCCGTGGCCCTGTTCCAGCAGCACCGGCCGTCGCTCGACGCCGCCCTGGGCGAAGCCGCGTCGGCCATCTCGGAGGCGATGACGCAGTTCCGCTTCCCCGATGCCCTGGCGCATCTGCATGAAGTCCGGGCCGCCCGGCCCGATCTGTTCAAAACGGAGTGAGGTGCTCTCGATGCTCAATCTCATGGATCCCGACAGCAAACCCACCCTGCTGGTGGTCGACGACACACCGGAGAACCTCTCGCTGCTCAGCGCCCTGCTGTCACCCCACTACCGGGTCAAGGTCGCCATCAATGGCCAGCGCGCCCTGGACATCCTCGCGTCGGGCACTCGCGTGGACCTCATCCTCCTCGACGTGGTGATGCCTGACATGGATGGCTACCAGGTGATGCAGACGCTGCAGGACATGCCCCAGGCACGCGGCGTGCCGGTGATCTTCCTCACTGCCCAGGTGGAGGAAAGCGCCGAGGCCCATGGGCTCGCCCTGGGCGCCGTGGACTACATCCACAAGCCCATCACCCCCGCCATCGTCCTCGCCCGGGTGCGCAACCACCTGGAGCTGAAGGCCGCGCGGGACCTGCTGTACAACCAGAACGCCTACCTCGAACAGGAAGTGGAGCGGCGCACCCGCGAGAACGAACTGATCCAGAACATCACCATCCACTCCCTCGCGTCCCTCGCCGAAACCCGCGACAACGAGACCGGCAACCACATCCTGCGCACCCAGCACTACGTGAAGCTGCTGGCAGAGGAACTGTCCGATCACCCGCGCTTCCAGGACGAGCTCACGCCCAAGACCATCGAACTGCTGTTCAAGTCCGCTCCCCTGCACGACATCGGCAAGGTCGGCGTGCCGGACCGGATTCTGCTCAAGCCCGGCAAGCTGGAGCCGGAAGAGTTCGCCCAGATGAAGAGCCACCCGGTCCTCGGCAAGGAAGCCATCGTCCACGCCGAGGACGCCCTGGGCGTGGAAGTGGAGTTCCTGCGCCTGGCCAAGGAGATTGCCTGCTACCACCACGAGAAGTGGGACGGCAGCGGTTACCCCCATGGCCTTGTTGGCGATGAGATTCCCCTGTCCGCCCGGCTGATGGCCCTGGCCGATGTGTACGACGCGCTCATCAGCAAGCGCTGCTACAAGGCCGCCATGCCCCATGACGAAGTCGTGCCGATCATCCTCGCGGGGCGGGGCAACCACTTCGACCCGGACATCACCGACGCCTTCGCCCGCATCCACCCCCAGTTCCAGGAGATCGCCCGGCGCTTCCATGACGACTAGGCCAGCGGCATGCCCGTAGCCCGGGCTTCAGCCCGGGAAGACCGAACGGTACGGGTCTCCCCGTGGGAGAGAATCCAATTGCGATCAGGCCCGGCGCCCGGGCTTTCGCGGTTGAAACCGCTCCCACAAGAAGCGCTATGCCTCTAACCCAGATGCACCAGGCTCGGCATGTCTTCCAATGGCACCCAGAGCTCGCCCTGCCAGTTCAGCATCACCACCCGCGTGCCCTGCCACCTCAGCAGCACCCGGCGTGGCGCGTTGCCGTCCGCCGCGTGGGCGTCGCGCAACGTAGGGATCACCTCGCGATTCAGCCAGCGCTCCAGGTGGGCGTTCTCCGGATGGCCGAAGCGCACCAGCGCCTTGTACAGGCCGGCTTCGCTGATCACATCCACCGGCTCTTCAAGGCTGCTGGAACAGGCAAGGAATACGCGCCGCGCATGGTCGCTGCCCACGCGGCGGTGCAAGGTCTGCGGATGCTGCATGCCCAGGAGACGGGCGAAATCCACCGCGACGAACCAGGGCTGGTTGTCCAGCATCAGCGCACGCAGCGGGCGGTTATGGCGGAGGAAGGTCAGGGCGGGATATGCATCGTGCATCGTGAAGCTCCATCTCTGGGGAAAGGAGCCGCCACTCTGTTTCGTCAATGTAAGGGTGGCGGACCACGTGGGGTTGACGAACCGGCGAGATGTAGACCGGCAGACCTTTCGGTCTCCCCACGCAGTCCGCCATAGAGCGATGTGAAAGTAATGGGCAAACGCATACTTCCACATGTGCCAGGGGCACGATGCGCCATCTCTTCAGGCCGTCAACGCCTGGTCACGGGATTGACCGCGACCGCCGGAGGATAGGGAGGGGGTATTGAGCGAACAATCGGCCCGCCTCGGGCATTGTCCTTTCCCGCTGTGGGAAAACGCCTCAAGTCGACCCGTATCGCCGAGCCGCCACTGCACACCATCCCGTAGGGTGGGCTTTAGCCCACGCGGTGCTCGGCAACTGCAAGGTGATTGCCAGGGCGAGGAAGCCGAAGAGAAAACCGGGGACGTAGAGGCGGGCAAGCAGGAATCGCATGGCGGAAGCTCCTTGGACGAGGGGCTTCCAGCGTGGCGGCAGGCGGTCACCGGGGCTTGAACAAACGGCGCAAGGTGCCGGCGCGAAATAAAAAAAGCCCGCCGGGGCAGCGGGCTCGGTGCAGGACGGGCATCGCCTGCAAGCGGGGGAATCGGTCACTGCGCCTCGGCGGACTCCAGTTCGGCCAGGGCGTCGGGTTGGTTCTTGAAGGCGCGGGCGAAGATGTCGCGGTTGCGGGCCATGTAGATGCCGAGGTCTTCGACCTGCTGCTCGCTGAGGGAGGGCACGGCCTTGTGCAGCACGCCGGCCAGGGACTCGGCCAGCTCCAGCATCTTGTCGTAACGATCCGCTTCGGCCTTATCCATGAACAGGCGCTCCGGATCGCGGCTGCTGCGGTACACCACTTCGACGGCCATTCATCACCTCTCACCTTTGCAAGCGTCAATATGGGAATACTGTATGCGCGTACAGTATTTGGGGCGTTACCTTTCGTCAACGATTTCTTTTCATAGCCCAGCCTTCGGCTTCGTGCTTGTCGACCTGCGACATCCTGTCCCGTGGCGCAACGTCGCACCTTGGCATCTCATCCGCTGCCGTGGCCTCGCTCGTGCATGGACGAATCGTCATGCACAGGTGCCACGCTAGGCCAACCAGACGTACCGGGGAGTAAAGACGTGAAGATCAAATGGGCGGAAACCTTGCGGGAGAACATGCACGGGCTGGCCGAGTCGCTGGGCAACCTGCTGGTGGAGGCGTTCCACTACCTGGCGCTGTTCGCCATCGGCGGGATCACCGCCTGGGCGGCGGTGGTGGCGTTCCTGGGGATGGTGGAGAAGGGGCACATCACGGTGGATGACATCCTGCTGCTGTTCATCTACCTGGAGCTGGGGGCGATGGTGGGGATCTACTTCAAGACCAACCACATGCCGGTGCGTTTCCTGATCTACGTGGCCATCACGGCGCTGACGCGCCTGCTGATCTCCGACGTTTCGCACCACAACCGGCCGGACGAGAGCCTGGTGTACGTCTGCGGTGCGATCCTGCTGCTGGCGCTGTCGATCCTGGTGGTGCGCTACGCCTCGTCGCGCTTCCCGGCGGTGGCCAGCGAAACCACCCACCCGCGCCGCAAGTTGCTGGATTCGCGGACCGTGGACGACGAGTCCTGACCTCAGTAACCCGCCCCCAGGCTGCTGCTGCCGGTGCCGCCCACCGGTGAGTGGGCCTGTGCTGGCAGGGGCTTGCCGCTGGTCATGGCGGTGAGCATTTCGCTGACGTTGCCGCCTTTTTCGATGGCGATGCCGAAGCGGATGCTCTCGATCACCCGCGCAAGGCGCTTCGGGTCGTTGCGCTGGGCGGGGCTGATCATCCGCCGTGCCACCACGCCCTTGTCGTCGGCGAGGGTCAGCATGATGTTGCCGTCGAGCCGTTCCAGGCTGAGGTTGACCCGGTAATCGGCCTGGAAGGCGTCGGTCAGGATCTGGAAGGGGTTGTACATGGTGAGCCACCTGGTTGATGCACTGGATCGATTGACTGGGGTGGCCGTTGCAAAGTTCGAACCGATTGGACGAATGGAACGTCGGTTTCGCCCCGCCTGCCGCAAACGGCAAACCTCGGGTCGCGCGGCCCGGCGGCACTTGCGCTGGGGAAGGGCGGCGTGACAGCATTCGCAACTGCAATTATTTCGCATTTGCGTTGGACGCCCGCCGAGGCCAGCCGTGTCGCTGCAACCTACCTCCCCCATCACCGAGCTCTATCGCGGTCATCACAGTTGGCTGCTGGGCTGGCTGCGGCAACGCCTCGGCTGTCCGCACAACGCCGCCGACCTGGCCCAGGACACCTTCGTGCGGGTGCTGCAACAGCGCGAGCCCCGCGAGGTCCGTGAACCGCGCGCGTTCCTCGCCACCATCGCCCGGGGCCTGCTGGTGGACCATTACCGCCGCGCCAGCCTGGAGCGCGCCTACCTGGAGGCACTGGCCAGCCTGCCCGAGCATGAGGCGCCTTCGCCCGAGTCCCGCGAGCTGATCCTGGAAACCCTGCTGGAGATCGACCGCCTGCTGGATGGCCTCAAGCCCCGCGTGCGCGAAGCCTTCCTGCTGTCCCAGCTCGATGGCCTGACCTACCCGCAGATCGCCGCGCGCCTGGGGCTGTCGGTGAGTTCCATCCAGCAGTACATGACCCAGGCCCTGACCCATTGCTACAAGGCGGTCTATTCATGAGCGCACTCGACCCCCAGGTGGTGGAGCAGGCCATCGCCTGGCGCGTGCGCCTGGCTTCCGGTACCTGTGCGGCCGAAGCCTTCACGGCCTGCCAGCAGTGGCGGAGCGCGCATCCCGAGCATGAGCTGGCCTGGCAGCGGCTGGAGGCCCTGGGTGGGCGCTTCGCCGGCATCCCCGCAGCCCTCGGCCACGCCGCGCTGGAGGGCGCCCGGCATGACCCGCAGCGCCGTCGGGCGCTCAAGGCCCTGGCGATCCTGCTGGCCGCTGGTGGCGCCGGCGTGCTGGGCGTGCAGGGGCCGTCCGCCTTCCAGCCCTGGCTGGCCAACCTGCGCACCGGCACCGGCGAGCGCCGTTCCGTGGGCCTGCCGGATGGTGGCCGGCTGCACCTGAACGCCGGCAGCGCCGTGGACATCGACTACGACGCCGACCGTCGCCTGCTGCGCCTGTACCAGGGCGAGATCCTCGTCGAGACCGCCACCGACCCCTCCCGCCGTCCGTTCCTGGTGGATACCGGCGCCGGCCTGCTGCGGGCCCTGGGCACCCGGTTCCTGGTGCGCCAGCGGCCGGACCGCATCCAGCTCGCCGTATACGCCGGCGCGGTCGAAGTCAGCCCCCGCGAAGGCGCTGCCCGGGTCCTGAAGGCGGGCTGGCAGAGCCAGTTCGACGCCCACGGCATGGCCGATCCCCAACGTGCCGAGGCGGACCGCGCCGGTTGGCTGGACGGCGTACTGGTGGCCAGCGACATGCGCCTGGACGAGTTCGTCGCCGAATTCGACCGCCAGCGCCACGGCGTGCTGCGCTGCGACCCGGCGGTGGCCGGGTTGCGCATCTCCGGGGTGTTTCCCCTGGACGACAGCGAGCGTGCCCTGGCTGCCGTGGCCCGCACCTTGCCGGTCCAGGTGGTGTACCGCACCCGCTGGTGGGTGACCCTGGCCCCTGCCAGCGCCTGAGTGCCTGGCTGGCTGAAAATAATTCTCATGAAGTTCTGCAGGTTTTCCGAACTCGTTCGGCCTCCCTTCGCATCCCCATTCTTCATGGCTTCGAAGGACCCAACATGGCCGTTCAACGTTCCCCGGAATCCCTTGCCCGCGCCGTGCGCGCGGCCCTGCTCAGCCTCAGCCTGCCGCTGGCGGCATTGCCCACCCTGGCGCTCGCTGCCCCGGTCGCCCAGGAGTACCGGGTCCCCGCCGGTTCGCTGGACAGCGCCCTCAATGCCTTCGCCCGCCAGGCCGGCGTACTGCTGAGCTTCGATCCGGCGCTGACCGCAGGCCGGCGCAGTTCTGGCCTGCAGGGGCGCTATCCGGTGGAGCAGGGCTTCGCCCAACTGCTGGCTGGCTCCGGCCTGCGTGCCCACCAGATGGCCGATGGCGGCTATCGCCTGGAGCCGGCCCCGTCCGGCGACGGGCAACTGGAGCTGGACAGCCTGAACATCACCGGCAGCCCGGTGGGCGACACCGCCGTCGGCCCGGTGGGCGGCTATGTGGCCAAACGCACCCGCAGCGGCACCAAGACCGACGCCTCGATCCTCGAAACCCCACAGTCCATCACCGTGATCAGCCGCGAGCAGATGCAGGCCCGCGGCGTCGCCACGGTGGAGGAGGCCCTGCGCTACAGCCCCAGCGTCAGCACCCCCTACGGCTACGACCCGCGCTACGACTGGATGAGCCTGCGCGGCTTCGACGCCAAGGGCTCCACCTACCGTGATGGCCTGATGCTCAACCGCAGCACCTACGGCCTGGCCCGCCCGGACGCCTACCTGCTGGAGCGCGTGGAAGTGCTGCGCGGCCCGGCTTCGGTGCTCTATGGCCAGAGCGAGCCCGGCGGCATCGTCAACCTGGTGAGCAAGCGCGCCCCGGACACCCCGCTGCACGAAGTGCGCGTGCGCGCCGGCAGTGATGACCTGGGCGAACTGGCCGGGGATTTCGGCGGCCCCCTCGATGACCAGGGCCAACTGCTCTACCGCGTCACCTTCCTCGGCAATGACGCCAATGGCCAGGTGGACAAGACCGGCAACCAGCGCCAGGCCCTGGCCCCGACCCTCACCTGGCGCCCCAGCGACGACACCGAGCTGACGCTGTTCGGCATGTACCAGAAGGACGAGGGCGACTTCGCCTTCAGCCGTCGCTTCTCCCCGGTGCTGATGAGCGCCTTCCGCCTGCCGGCCAACCGCGACGACGACTTCTACGAGGGGGAACCGGGCTTCAACCGCTTCTACCGCGCCTACACCTCCTTCGGCTACGAGCTGTCCCACCGCCTGAACGACAGTTGGACCCTGCGGCAGAACCTGCGCTACGAGCGGATGAACTTCGACTACCGCTACCTCAACACCAGCGGCGTCTCCTTCGCCGGCACCACCCTGTCGCGCACCGCCAACGACAAGGACGAGCAGTTCGACGGCTGGACGGTGGACAACCAGGCCCAGGTGAACTTCGACACCGGCCCGCTGGCCCATACCCTGCTGATGGGCCTGGACTGGCGCCGCGTCTCGGCCCACGAGATCAGCCGCTTCGGCAGCGCCCCCAGCCTGAACCTGCTCAACCCGGTGTATGGCCAGACGGTGCCGTGGCCGGCCAAGGATGCCGACAACGACATCACCCGGCGCCAGACCGGTTTCTACGCCCAGGACCAGATCGCCTTCGACGACCACTGGCACCTGCTGCTGGGGGGGCGCTACGACCTCGCCCGCAGCGAGACCGAGAGCCACCTCAACGGCTCGCGCACCAGCCGTGACGACGAAGCCTTCACAGGCCGTGTCGGCCTGGTCTACGTCGCCGACAACGGCCTGGCGCCCTATGTCAGCTACAGCGAATCCTTCAACCCCAGCACCTCCAGCGACCCGCTCAGCGGCCGGCCCTTCGACCCGGAAACCGGCAAGCAGTACGAGGTGGGCATCAAGTTCCAGCCCCAGGGCGCCCGCAGCTTCGTCAGCCTGGCGCTGTTCGACATCACCAAGCAGAACGTCGTCAGCACCAACCCCAACAACCCCAACGAGCGTCGCCAGGTCGGCGAGGTGCGCAGCAAGGGCCTGGAGATCGAGGCCCTGGCCAACCTGGCCGACGGCCTCGACCTGACCGCCAGCTACAGCCGCACCAATGCGCGCATCCAGAAGAGCGTCAACGCCTGGGAAGAGGGCGCGCGCCTGCAATTCGTGCCTCGCGAGCAGGCCGGCCTGTGGCTGGACTACACCCTCCAGGGCGGCCCCCTGGCGGGCTTCGGCGTCGGGGGTGGCGCACGCTACATCGGCGAGACCTCCTTCACCGGGCAGAACCCCTTCTTCGGGCTGTACGGCCCCCGCGTGCTCGAAGTGGAAACCGGTGGCTACACCCTGTTCGACGCCAGCATCCACTACCAGCTCGACGGCCTGCGCCTGGCCCTCAACGCCAGCAACCTCGCGGACAAGGAGTACGCCAGCTCCTGCGACGCCCAGGCCTGCTACTACGGCTACGGTCGCACCCTGACCGCCAGCGCCACCTACAACTGGTAACCCCATGAAAGGAACGACGTGAGCAACGCCACCCCCTCCACGCGCCGGGCCGTCGCCTCGCGCGTGCTGGCGGCAGTGGTCGGTGGATATGCGGTGGCCTACCTGGCCACCGCCTTCCTTACCGTCCACCTGCCGCTGGCCCGTGCCGACCGTGTCACCTTCGCCAGCCTGGGCTGCTTCGCGGTGTACACGGCGGCGATCCTCTATGCCTTTGGTGCCCGCTCGGCCTGGCGTGCCTGGCTGGTGCTGGCGGGTCTGGCCCTGCTGCTGGCCCTCGCGGCCTACCTGCCCGGTGACTACGGAGTGCGTCCATGAGCCTGCGACAATCCATGGCCGGCCTGCACACCTGGGGCGGCCTGCTGCCGTCCTGGCTGCTGTTCGTCATCCTCTTCGGCGGCAGCCTCGCCTGCTTCGACAAGGAGCTGGAGCGCTGGATGCGCCCCACCCTGCAGGTGCCGGGCGAACAGGCGCTCTCCCTCGACCGGGTGCGCGAACTGCTGCTGGCCCAGGCCCCTGATGCCCATGCCATCTGGATGCGCCCGCCGAGCGAGCGCGAGCCGTTCTGGTGGGCCGGCTACGAGCCGGCGGACGAAAGCGAGATCCGCCGCTTCGCCCTCGACCCGGCCACGGGCGAGGTGCTGCCGGACACCCTCGGCGGTCGCTTCTGGTTCACCCTGCACTACGACCTCCACGCCGGCATGGTCGGGCTGTACATCGTCGGCCTGGCCGGCCTGTTCATGCTGGTGGCGCTGGTCAGCGGCGTCATCATCCACCGGCGCTTCTTCAAGGACTTCTTCACCCTGCGGCCCAAGGCCAACGGCCAGCGCGCCTGGCTCGACGCCCACAACCTGTTCGGCGTGCTCGGGCTGCCGTTCCACCTGCTGATCGCCTACACCGGGCTGGTCATCTTCGTCGTCTACTACATGCCGGCCGGTATCCAGCGCGCCTATGGCGGCGACGCCAAGGCCTTCTTCGGTGACGTGCTGGGCCGCTACGAACGCGAAGCGGTGCAGCGCCCCGCCCCGCCGCCGGTATCCCTCGATGGCCTGCTGGCGGATGCGCGACAGCGCTGGGGCGGCGGCGAGCCGGGCTGGATCAGCGTCCACCACCCTGCTGACGAGGCCGCCGTGGTGGACATCCGCCGCAGCGATGCACGGCGGGTGGCGGGCTTCCAGTGGACCCTCTCCTACGACGCCGGCAGCGGCGAGCTGCTGCACGAGCAGAAGCCCTACCTGGCGGGTTATCGCAGCTACACCTGGCTCAGCAACCTGCACATGGCCCAGTTCGGCGGGCAGATCGTCCGCGCCCTGTACCTGCTGCTGGGGCTGATGGGCTGCGCCATGGTGGTGGGCGGCCTGCAGGTGTGGCTGGCCAAGCGCGAGGCACGCGGCAGCCGGGGCATCGGCCTGGTGCGCGCGCTGAACGGTGCGGTGATCGGCGGCCTGCCCATCGCCAGCCTGGCGCTGCTCTGCGGCAATCGCCTGATTCCTGCCGACCTGGCCGAGCGTGCCAGCGCGGAAGCCTGCGTCTTCGTCGGTGCCTGGCTGCTGGTAGCGGCCTGGGCGGTGCTGCGACGCAACAGCGGCCGGGTGGCGCGCGACCTGCTCGCCGTCTTCGCCCTGCTGGCCCTCGGGCTGCCGCTGCTCAATGCCTTCACCGGTGACCAGGCCAGCCTGCTGGCCAGCGTCGGCCGTGGCGACTGGGCGCTGGCGGGGATCGACCTGAGCCTGCTCGGCTGCGGGCTGCTCTGCGCGGCGCTGGCCTGGCGCCGCTCGCAACCCCGTGCCGTGCCCGCCCCCAGCGTGCGCCGCCAACTGGCAGAGGAGGGCGCCTGATGCTGCTGCTCGGATTCGCGTTCTGCTACCTGGCCATGACGGCGCTGAGCCTGGCCATGGCCCGCCACCACAAGGCGCTGTTCCAGGGGACGCTGTCCCAGGCACGGGCGCGCCTGCTGCGCGGCGTCGCGGTGCTCGCTTTCGGCGTCGGCCTGGCGTTGGCCGTGAGCGACCAGGGTGGCGAAATCGGCACCATCCTCTGGCTCTGCCAGGTGATGCTCGCCGGCCTGCTGGTGGTGGCCCTGCTGGCCTGGCGGGGTCGTTGGGTGCTGCCGGCAGCCGTCCTGCTGCCGTTGGGGAGTGGGGTGCTGGCGCTGCTTTGATGGGTGGGCCTGCGGCCCGCCGGGCGACTGAAGTCGCCCCTGCAGTGATGGCGCGGTGGGCAGATGCTTGGCCCACGCAGAGGTTGTCGCTGCGCGGGGGGATGGCGCTCTTTCCATCCACCAACGGTGTGGTCGGCGGCTCCGGCGGTGGGCTGAAGCAGAACGCCGCCCGGCCCACCCTACCGCCCCGTTACGGCTTTCCCCGGGGTGGTTTCAACCGCGATGGCGTTTGCAGCCGTAGCCCGGACTTCATTCCGGGGTTGCCGGGGGTCCGCTCCCGGGCTGAAGCCCGGGCTACGGTGCTGTGTGGCCGGCGGCTCCGGCGGTGAGCTGAAGCGGAACGCCGCCCGGCCCACCCTGCGGCCCCGGTACGGCTTTCCCCGGGGCGGTTTCAACCGCGAAATCTCCGTGCCACATCCATCGCGAATGAATCCGCCACGCCCGGCACATCGCGTCCCTGGGCGTAGGGAGGATGGCGCTCTTTCCATCCACCAAGGGCGTTCGCCGTGAGCCCACAGGGTGGGCCGATGAAGCGCGGTCCACCCTGTGCACCGAGGGGTGATGTAGCCCGGGCTTCAGCCCGGGGACGGGGCCAGGCGGCTCAGAACTCGATGCTGTAGCTCAGGCTGTAGGTGCGGCCACGGCCGTGGTAGTCGAACAGGTCGGCGGTGGCGGCGGTGCCGTAGAACACCTGTGCGCGCTGGCCCCAGACGGTGGTGTAGTCCTTGTCCAGCAGGTTCTGGATGCCGAAGTTCAGCGTGCCCACCGGCAGGGCCTGGCTGCCCAGCAGATCGAAGGTGGTGTAGCCGTCGATCCTGTGGTCGTTGCCGTCGAAGGTGCCATTGGCCAGGACGTTGCCGTCGTCGCTGAGGTTGAAGCTGCGCACGGCCTGCAGGCGCAGGCTGGTTTCGCCGTTCTGCCAGCCGGCGAAGGCGGTGAGCTTGGACGGGCTGGCGGCGGTGACGTCCTGCTTCTGCCAACGGTCCGCGATCTTCTGCTGGGAGCGGATGGCCAGGGCGCTGGCGCCGATCTGCCAGTTGTCGTCCAGCCAGTAGGTGGCCTGGCCTTCGAGGCCGTAGTTGCGCTTCTTGTTGCTCAGTTGCTCCACCAGCAGGGTGCTGCGGTTGTAGGTGATGCTCTTGTCCGACCAGGCGTAGAAGGCCGCCAGTTGGGCGTCCAGGCCATCGGCGTAATGGCGCCAGCCGAGTTCCACCTGCTTGGTCTTGATGCCGTCCAGGGCGGAGTCCTCGACGTTGACGTGGCGGCCCAGGCTCCAGTGGTTGCCCACCCGGGTGTAGCTGCCCTGGCCGTAGTACTTGGCCGGGTCGGGCAACTCGAAGCCCTCGGAGTAGTTGGCCCAGACCTGCTGCGCCTTGCTCAGCTTGTAGACGGCGCCGGCGTTGTAGAGGTCCACCTGGTAGTCCTTGGAACCGCCGGGCACGGCGTCGGCGCTGGTGCCGTTGCCCTTGCTGATCTGCACCTGCTGGGCGGCGGCGACGAAGGAGCCGACGTCGTTGCCGATGCGCTGGTGGCGCACGCCGGCGGACAGGGTCAGGTCGTCGGTGGCCTTCCAGCTGGCCTGGGCGAACAGCGACTTGCTGTCGGTGTCGATGCCCGGGTAGCGGCCGACGCGGGCGTACTCGTCGGCCACCAGCCCGCCGGTGTTGGCGGCGGTGTTGAGGTTGAACAGCGCCTGGTCGGAATCGAAGCTCTCCCACTCGAAGTCGGCGCCGTAGGTCAGGCTGACGCGGTCCCATTCCTTGACCAGCACGGACTTGAGGCCGAAGTAGTCGGTGTCCTGCTGCGAGGCGGAGTAGTAGGAGCGGTTGGTGTCGATGGCGCCGTTGGTGAAGGTGATGGAGGGGTAGGGCTGGAAGGCCATCTCCTCGCTGCGGTAGTAGGCCTGCAGGTAGAAGTCGTGGCCCAGCACCTCCGGCACGTGCCAGGTGGCGTTGAACTGCTGGCGCTCGGTGTGCGGTTCGCGGTCGAAGCTGGCGCCGCCTTCCACTTCGAAGGGCGTCTGGCCGCGCAGGCCCTGGAAGTTGCGCCCCAGGTTCACGCCCTTCTTGCCGTCGTAGCCGGAGTCGTACCACTGCATGCCCAGGTTCAGGGTCTGGCCGTTGGCGAAGGCGAAGTCCAGGCTGCCCATCACGTCCACCGCCTGGTTGTACTGCAGGTCGGTCTGGGTGATGTCGAGCATCACCTGGTCGCCGTTGCCGTCGTAGGCGGCGCCGTTCTTCTGGTAGGCCACCGAGACGCGGCCCTTGACCCGCTCGCTGCCGCCGCTGACCGACTGGGCCACGCGCCAGTCGTGGTCCTGGTGGGTCTCGAAGCCGCTGCGCACGCCGATTTCGCTGGTGAAGCGCGCCTCGCCCGCCTCGGCGCGCTTGGTGACGATGTTGATGATGCCGCCGGTGGCGCCGCCGCCGTACACGGCACTGGCGCCGGAGAGCACTTCGATGCGCTCGATGTTGAACGGGTCGATGGAGTCGAACTGGCGGCTGATGCCCCGGGAGCTGTTCAGCGACACGCCGTCGATCATCACCAGGGCGCTGCGGCCGCGCATGTTCTGGCCGTAGTTGGTGCGGCCCTGGGGGCCGATGTCCAGGCCCGGGATCAGTTGCCCGAGGGCTTCCTTGAGGGGCACGCCGCCCTTGGTCTGCTCCTGCAACTGGTGGCTGTCGATCACCCACACCGTGCCCGGCAGCTCGCTGATGCTCACCGGCGCGCGGGAGCCGATCACCACCTGGCGGTCGATCTCCAGGGCCAGGCTGTCGTCGGCATTGCGCAGGCTGAAGCCACCGTCGCCGGCTTCGGCGCGCAGGCCGCTGCCGGCGAGCAGGTGGTCGAGGCCCTCGGCCACGCCGAACTCGCCCTTCAGGCCCTGGGTGCTGCGGCCCTGGGTCATTTCCGGGCTGAAGGCCAGCAGCACGCCGGCTTCGCGGCCGAAGCGGTTGAGCGCGGGCTCCAGGGCGCCGGCCGGGATGTCGAAGGCCTGGCGCTGGTCGGCACCGATCACCGCATCCTGGGCGCTGGCGACGGCGGGCATCCCGGTGGCGGCCAGGCTCAGGCCCAGCAGCAGCGGTTGCAGGGCGCGGGCCAGGGGCGTGCGGGTGAAGCGGCGGAGGGTCGGGTCGGCGTTCATGGTGGCACTCGTCGAGAGAGGGAAAGGGGGTTCTGCCTTCCCTGTCACGCGAGGCCGGGAAAAAGGTTCAGGTCGGTGGAAATTTTTTCACAGGGCCGATGCGCGGCTCAGGAGGCGGCCCTGGGGTGCACGCTGATCCAGTAGCGGGTGACGCTGCGCACCTCCACCGGCAGGGTGCGCGGCAGCAGGGCGAGGATGCGGTCGGTGTGGTCCAGCGGGTAGGTGCCGGACAGGCGCAGGTCGGCGATGGCCGGGTCGCAGCCGATGCGCCCGTGGCGGTAGCGGCCGAGTTCGGCGAGGAAGTCGCCCAGGCGCATGGCACTGGCCACCAGCATGCCGTTGATCCAGGCCACGCTGTTCTCGTCCACCGCCTGGGCCGCCCCGCTGCCACGGGCGTCCAGGTCCAGGCGCTGGCCGGGATGCAACGCCAGGCGCTGGCCGTGGCTGAACACCTGGGCATCGCCGGCGAACAGGCTGACCTGGCTGCGGCTGTCCTGCAGGCGCACGGCGAGGCGACCGCCGTTGAGCAGGACCAGCCCCTGGGGCGTTTCCACCCGCAGCGGGCGAGCTTCGTCCACCGCGTCCACCAGCATCTCGCCCTGGTGCAGGTGCAGCAGGCGCTGGCGGGCGTCGAAGCGGATGTCCAGCGCGCTGTCGGTGTTCAGCGACAGGGTCGAGCCATCGTCCAGGGTCAGGTTGCGCCGCTCGCCCACGGCGGTGCTCTGGTCGGCGCGCAGGGCCAGTAGCGGCTCGCTGTCCCGCACCGCCAGGGCGCCGCCACCGGCGATCACCAGCAGGGTGAGCAGCTTCAGGGCGTCGCGACGGCCGCGCGAGGTGGGGGCATCCAGGGCGGCAAGGGCAGTGGGCGTGTTCAACCCGCGCAGGCCCTGGTTGACCGACTCGATGCGCTGCCAGGCGCGCTCGTGCTCCGGGTCGGCGGCGCGCCAGCGTTGCCAGTCCTCCTCGCGCTGGCGCGACGGCGTGCCGTCCTGCAGCTCCACCAGCCACTGCACGGCCTGGGCGGCGACGGCGGGGGCGATGCGTGGCTCGCCGCTCTTGCGCAGGGCCATCAGAGGCACTCCGCGAAGTAGCAGCGCTCGGCGGCCTTGGCCATGTAGCGCTTGACGCTGGAGAGGGAGAGGCCGAGCTGTTCGGCGATCTCGGCGTAGGTGCAGCCGTCCACCTGGGCCAGCAGGAAGACCTTCTTGGCTTGGGGCGGCAGGCCGTCGAGCAGGCGGTCCAGCTCCACCAGGGTCTCCAGGATGATGGCGCGGGCCTCCTCGCTGGGGGCCTCGTCCTCCGGCAGCGCGGCGAGGGCCAGCAGGTAGGCGCGCTCGATGTCCTGGCGGCGGTAGTGGTTGGCCAGCACGCGCTTGGCGAGGGTGGTGAGGAAGGCCCGGGGTTCGAGGATGCGGTGCGCCTCGCGCCCCAGCAGCACCTTGAGGAAGGTGTCCTGGGCCAGGTCGGCGGCACTCTGCGGGCAGCCGAGCTTGCGCTGCAGCCAGTGCCGGAGCCAGCCGTTGTGGTCCCTGTAGAGCTTGTGCAACGCCTGCTCGGGGGCTGCCGGGCTGTGGGTCAAGGAGGGCTCCGGGAAGGTTCGGAAAGGGATTAAATAGGAATGCTTCGCATTCTATTTGTGCCGAGGGGCCTTGCGCAATGCGCGGGGTCATCGGCGGTAAACCCCATCCTTCCAGAGGGTGTCGCGGAGCCTGCGTGGGAGCGGTTTCAACCGCGATGGCGCTTGCAGTCGTAGCCCGGACTTCAGTCCGGGTTGCCGGGGGGCCGGTCCCGGGCTGAAGCCCGGGCTACGGTGCTTTTCACGTCCACCGGCGGCGTTTACCCATCACACCGATGGTGGACCGGTGAAGCGTGGTCCACCCCTTGCACGGCAAGGGCTGTGGTGCCGGCCGTCGAGTTTTTTCGCGAATGAATTCGCGTCCACCGGGCCTGTTCCGCCGGTGTATTGCGCTATGTGTGGGAGCGGTTTCAATCGCGATGGAGTATGCAGCCGTAGCCCGGACTTCAGTCCGGGTTGCCGGGGGGCCGCTCCCGGGCTGAAGCCCGGGCTACGGTGCTTTTCACGTCCACCGGCGGCGTTTACCCATCACACCGATGGTGGACCGGTGAAGCGTGGTCCACCCTACGCACGGCAAGGGCTGCGGTGCCGGCCGTCGAGTTTTTTCGCGAATGAATTCGCGTCCACCGGGCCTGTTCCGCCGGTGTATTGCGCGTGTGTGGGAGCGGTTTCAACCGCGATGGCGCTTGCCGTTGTAGCCCGGACTTCAGTCCGGGGTTGCCGGGGAGCC
Source organism: Pseudomonas sp. ENNP23 (assembly GCF_001728945.1). Lineage (NCBI taxonomy): Bacteria > Pseudomonadati > Pseudomonadota > Gammaproteobacteria > Pseudomonadales > Pseudomonadaceae > Pseudomonas > Pseudomonas sp. ENNP23. Next base: position 198,199 of record NZ_LYSP01000002.1, on the reverse strand, counting down.
GGTCCCGGGCTGAAGCCCGGGCTACGGGGATTCAGCTCATGGCCGCGCGGTATTCGCCCGGTGTGCCGCCGAGCGCGCGGCGGAAGCGGTTGCTGAAGTGGCTGGCGCTGGAGAAGCCGCAGGCGAGGGCGACCTCGCCCAGGGGCAGGGTGGTGTGGGCCAGCAGGTGGCGGGCGTGGGCCAGGCGGCGGGCGAGGACGTACTGGTGCGGCGGCAGGCCGAAGCTTTCGCGGAACATCCGCGCGAAGTGGTACTCCGAGAGCGCCGAGAAGGCCGCCAGTTCGCCCAGGCTCAACGGCTCGGCGAGGTGTTCCTCGATGTAGGCCATCAGCCGCTTGCGCAGGGCCGGGGCAAGGCCGCCCTTGAGCTGCGGGCCCTGGCGCAGCCCCACCTGGGTGAGCAGGGCGTGGTTGAGCATCTCGTGGGCGAGGCTGGTGGTGAGCAGGCGTTCGCCCGGTTCGTGCCAGTCCAGTTGGACCAGGCGCTGGAAGCGCATGACCTGCTCGGGGTCGTCGAGGAAGGTCGCTTCGCGCATCTCCAGCTCGCGGGGTTCGCGGTCCAGCAGGGTGACGGCGGCGTGGGCGAACTGCTCCGGCGGGATGTACAGGTGGGCGAGGCGGATCTCGCCGTTGACCACCCAGGACGAGTCGTGCCCCGCCGGCATGACGCACAGCTTGCCTGGGGCGCCTTTGGTGTCGGGGCGCTCGCGGCGGAAGGTGCCGGTGCCGCCGGCCAGGTAGCAGGACAGGGTGTGGTGGCTCGGCCCTTCGTAGTCGCGGGCGTCGTGGTGGTTGCTCCACTGCGCGGCGGCCAGGCCGTCGCCCAGCTCGGTGCAACGCTCCAGGCGGGCGTTGGGCGAACTGGCCATCGACTGGAAAACCTGATGCTGCAGCAGTGGCGACATGGACATAGCCTCCGTGGGACGAACGCCATGCTAGCGCGGGCGTGGCGTGCGAGGCAGCGGGGCGCGGTGGATAAGCGCAAGTTTTTGCAAGCCCGCCGACGGGCTGCGCGGGAGACTGACCCCTCGACGCACCGCCCGGAAGACCGCCATGAACCTCTCGCTGTACCTGCTCACCGTGCTCATCTGGGGCACCACCTGGATCGCCATCAAGCTGCAGATGGGCGAGGTGGCCATCCCCGTGTCCATCGCCTACCGCTTCGCCCTGGCCGCCGGGGGGCTGTTCGCCATCCTGTTGCTCAGCCGCCGCCTGCAGAAGCTCGACGGCCGCGCGCAGATGATCTGTCTGGCCCAGGGGCTTTGCCTGTTCTGCGTCAACTTCATGTGCTTCTACAGCGCCAGCCAGTGGATCCCCAGCGGGCTGATCGCCGTGGTGTTCTCCACCGCCACCTTGTGGAACGCGCTGAATGCGCGGGTGTTCTTCGGCCAGCGCATCGCCGCCAACGTGCTGGCCGGCGGTGCCTTGGGCCTGGCCGGGCTGGCGCTGCTGTTCTGGCCCGAGCTGGCCGGCCACCAGGCCAGCCGCGAAACCTGGCTGGGCCTCGGCCTGGCGCTGCTGGGCACGCTGTGCTTCTCCGCCGGCAACATGCTCTCCAGCCTGCAGCAGAAGGCCGGCTACCGGCCGCTGACCACCAACGCCTGGGGCATGTTCTACGGCGCCTCGCTGCTGGCCCTGTGGTGCCTGGCCAGCGGCACGCCCTTCGCCATGGAATGGAACACTCGCTATGTCGGCTCGCTGCTGTACCTGGCGATCCCCGGCTCGGTGATCGGCTTCACCGCCTACCTGACCCTGGTGGGGCGCATGGGGCCGGAGCGCGCGGCCTACTGCACGGTGCTGTTCCCGGTGGTGGCGCTGAACATCTCGGCCTTCGCCGAAGGCTATGCCTGGACCGCCCCGGCGCTGCTCGGCCTGGTGCTGGTGATGGCCGGCAACCTGCTGGTGTTCCGCAAGCCGAAAGCGCCGGTGGCCGCCGCGCCCCTGGGGAGCCGCGCATGAGCCAGCGCGTGGTCCGCAGCCGCGACTTCACCGCCGAGCGTGCCTGGGGCGCGCTGGACATCGCCAACCTCGACGGCACCACGGTGCGCCTGCACTGGACCGACCAGCCGTACATCTGGCACGTCAACGACGGCAGCGAAGTCTTCGTGGTGCTCGATGGCGAGGTGGAGATGCGCTACCGCGAGGGGGGCGAGGAACATGCGGTGCTGCTGGGCGTGGGCGACCTGTTCCATGCCGGCCCCGGTTGTGAGCACGTGGCCCACCCCCGTGGGGTGGCGCGCATTCTGGTGGTGGAGCGCGAGGGCAGCGTCTAGCGGCGCAGCGCCCGTGCCAGCACACCGGGTGTGTAGCCGTAGGCGCGGGTGAAATGGCGGTTGAGGTGGCTCTGGTCGGCGAAGCCGCAAGCCAGTGCCGCCTGCACCGGTGCTTCCCCCGCCAGCAGTTGGCGGTGGGCCTTCTGCAACTGGCGTTGCAGGCGATAGGCGTGGGGCGGCAGGGCGGTGACGGCCTTGAAGGCGCGCAGGAAGTGATGGGGGCTGACGCCGGCATCCCGCGCCAGCTCGCCGAGGCTGACCCCTTCCTCCGGCGCTTCGTCCAGGCGCTGGATGGCCCGGGCCACGGCGCCCGTGGGCAGGCGCGGCGGGGCGCCGCGACGTGCCTCCAGCAGCGCCCCCAGCACCTGCAGCAGCTCCTGCTCGGCCACCTCCCACCAGGGCTCGTCGGCCGGCCCGGTGAGGGCCGCGTGCAAGGTGAGGAAGGCCTGCCGCGTGGCGCTGCAGGGCAGCACCGGGTGGGCCAGCTCGACGCCGGGGCTCTGGTCGAGCAGCCCGGCCGCGCGGGCGATCAGGGCGCTGTCGAAATACAGCATGCGCCAACTGCGCGGGCCGTCCGCCACGGGGCGGCCGTCGTGCACTTCGTTGGGGTTCACCGAGATCAGGCTGCCCGGTTCGGCGCGCACCTCGCCGCGGCCGCTGGCGGAGTCCTGGGCGCCGTGGAGGATGACGCCGATGCCGAAGCCGTCGTGGCTGTGACGGCCGAAGGCGCGCCGCGAGGTGGCTTCCACGGCCAGCACGCCGGCCAGGCGGCTGGGCTGGATGTCGAAGGCTTCGGTGTGCGTCCCGCCGGCCATGTGCGGCTCCCCGGTCGTGTGCGAGGCCGCAGTATAGCCAGGGTGGGCACGGGCCCCGGCAGATCAATTTCGTTCAAGAATCGAGGCGGCGGATGGGCCTGAATGGGGCCTCGCAATCCAGCGAGAGGCTATTCGGGAGGTCGGGGTGTCGAGACGTGCGCAAGGCTATCTGCTGCTGTCACTGGCGATGATGACGGTGGGCACCACGGTCATCGCTTCCAAGGTCCTGGCGGGCAGCGTGCCGCCGTTCCAGGCCACGGCACTGCGCTTCGCCCTGGCCCTGCCGGTGCTGCTGTGGCTGCTGCGGCGCCAGGGTGCAGCGTGGCCGCGCCTGGGGGCGGGGGACCGCGTGTTGCTGGTGCTCCAGGCCGCCGCCGGCAGCGTGGGCTACACGGTGCTGCTGGTGATGGGCCTGGCCCACCTGCCGGCGGCGGATGCGGGGGTGATCATCGGCACCTTGCCGGCGGTGTCCGCACTGTTCTCGGTGCTGGTGCTGGGGGAGCGGCCGGGGCTGCGGCAGGTGGTCAGCGTGGCATTGGCGACCCTGGGGGTGATGGCGGTGGCCTGGAAGGCCAGCGGGCCGAGCAGCGGGTTCGGGATGCTCTGCGTGTTCGGTGCGGTGCTGTGCGAGAGCGCGTTCATCCTGCTCAACAAGCGCATGCGCCAGCCGCTGGGCGCGGTGCAGCAGGCGACGGCCATGGTCCTCCTTGGGCTGCTGGTGTCGGCGCCGGCGGCCTTGCTGGAGGGGCCGCTGGCCTGGCCTGCGCCGGCATCCCTGGGGGCGCTGGCGTGGTACGCCTGGGTGCCGACGGCGGCGGGTTTCCTGCTCTGGTATGCCGGCTCGTCGCGGGTCAGCGGCGGGGAGGCGGCCACTTTCACGGCGGTGGCCCCGCTCACAGCAGTGGCGCTGGCGGCCGTGTTGCTGGGGGAGCCGCTGGGGCTGTCCCAGGGGCTGGGTATTGGGGCGGTGGTCCTGGCGATCCTGGTGCTCGCCATGCCGTCACGCAGCACGGCCAGCCGCTAGCCCTCCGTGCTGCCAGTTCCGTAGCCCGGGCTTCAGCCCGGGAGCGGTGCCGGGTGTTCCCGGACTGAAGTCCGGGCTACGGTCGGGTGCTGGTCTTGCCATTGCCCGGCATGGCCAGCCGCTGGCCGCTGGCTTTGTCGGCCTTCTTCGCTTCGCACGGGCTCATTGCCGCGCCGGTGTCTTCGAGTTCCGTAGCCCGGGCTTCAGCCCGGGAGCGGTGCCGGGTGTTCCCGGACTGAAGTCCGGGCTACGGTCGGGTGCTGGTCTTGCCATTGCCCGGTACGGCCAGCCGCTGGCTGCTGGCTTTGTCGACCTTTTTCGCTTCGCACGGGCTCATTGCCGGGCGGGTGTCTTCGAGCCGATCAGGGCCTTAGGATGCGGTGAGCTCGGCGAACCGCATCACTGATTGGGATGCATGAGACCCCAGCGGCTTCCATTCGCGTGCCCAGGAATCTCGAAGCCCTTCGCCCGGAGCCGGTCACGATGGGCTTCGCACAGCTCAGCCCATCCTGCGGACGGAGCGGGGCCGTAGGATGCGGTGAGCTTGGCGAACCGCATCGCGGTGATGAGGACCGAGCGAGGCGCAACGCGGGTCAGCGGCGGTGCAGGAGGACGAGGCCGGCGAGGACGGGGTAGCAGAGGTAGTGCAGGACGAACAGGGCGATGGCCATGGGGCCGGGGGCGTTCTGCAGGGTCATCATGCCCAGCAGGCCGAGGTAGAGCACGCCGAGCAGGGCGCCGTAGCCGAGGACGATGCGCCAGGCTTCGCCCCGGGTCGGCGGGCGCTTGTGCAGCAGGCGGAAGGCGAGGGCGATGAGCAGGGCGGTGGCGCCGGCGATCACCAGGGTGGCCAGCAGCCCGCCGAGGTGCACCAGGCTGCGCAGGGCGAGGTTGAGCAGCATGGCCAGGGCCACGCCGCCGATCACGATGTAGCGCAGGGCCAGCGGGCGGGGCGCGTTCATGAGCGTTCCAGGGCCACGTTGAGGCCGAAGCGCTTCTTCAGCACCGCTTCCAGCAGGCCCTTGGGCACCAGGCTGGCCAGCAGCGGCAGGGCGCGGCTGCCGTTGCCCAGGCGCAGCAGGCGCGGGCGCGGGTGGCGCTGGATGGCGTTGAACAGGTCGCGGGCGAATTCGGTGGCGGGGGTGGGGTTGTCCTGGGAGGCGCGGGCCCGGGCGCGGATGCCCTCGCGCAGTGGCCACCAGGGCGAGCCTTCGGCGATCAGCGATTCGGCTTCGCGGCTGGCGTTGGCGCCGAAGCTGGAGGCAATGGCGCCGGGCTGCACTTCCATGACGTCGATGCCGAAGGGCGCCAGTTCCAGGCGCAGGGCGTCGGAGAGGGCGTGCACGGCGGCCTTGGAGGCGCAGTAGGCGCCGGCGAAGGGGGTGACCAGCACGCCGGAGACGCTGCCGATGTTGACCACCAGGCCACGGCTGGCGCGCAGCACGGGGAAGCAGGCACGGGTGAGGCCGACCAGGGAGAACACGTTGGTTTCGAACTGCCGGCGCAGGCCTTCGGTGCCGCCGTCCAGCAATGGGCCCATGGCGCCGTAGCCGGCGTTGTTGATGAGCACGTCGAGCCGCCCCGTTTCCTGCTGCAGGCGTTCACCCAGGCGCGCCACGGCGGCTTCGTCGTTGACGTCCAGTTGCACGCCGGTGAAGCCGGCGACGTTCAGGGCGTCCACGTCGTTGGCCTTGCGGGCGCAGGCCCAGACGTTGTAGCCGGCGGCCTTGAAGGCGTCGGCCAGGGCCCTGCCGATGCCGCTGGAGCAGCCGGTGATGAGGGCGACGGGTTGGCTCATTGCGAGTGTCCTTGTTGGTCTTGTTGTGATGGAACGTCGGTCAGTCGGCGAATCTGCCATGCAATCGTTCGGCGCGGAACTCCAGCGTGTCGGCGCGGTAGCCACGGCGCAGCGTCGGCAGCGCCAGGCAGTCCTGCCAGTCGGCACCGGCCTGCAGGCGCGGCGGGCCGAGGCTGCGCTCGGCCTCGTAGGGGGATTCGGCGAGGTTGAGGTCGTCGCCCGGGCGGTAGGCCTGCACGATCCAGGCGAGGTCCAGCAGGGTGCTGTTGCTGCCGTTGTGCACGCTGATCTTCAGCGGGCGGTCGGCGGGGCACTGGTCGGGCTGGTAGGTGAGGCGGACCTCGAGGCGGGCCAGTTGTTCGTTCACCTGGCGCTCTTCCCACAGCACCCAGGCGGCCATGAGGCCGATGACCAGCACCGCGGCCAGGGAGATGGGCAGCGCCTTGGTCGGGTGGCGGATGACCAGGATCAGCCAGGCGAAAAGGAGGATGGCGCCGATGAGCATGGGAAGGGCCCGTGACGGAAAGGCTGCAATGCTAGCGCAAACCGTGGGCCGGCAGGGGTAAAAGGCACGGGGCCGTTGGCCATTCCTGGCTCGGGCCCCGTGAGGCGGTGCGTGCGGCGGCACCTGCTGGCACAGGCGCCGGGAGCCTCCCGATGGGGGAGGGAGGCTCCGGGGTCGGCCCTTCAGCGCGCGGTGGTCACCTGGCTGAGGCGCACGCCGTTTTCACTGCGGCCGTAGACGTCTTCCAGGCGTTCGATGTCGTCCTCGCCCAGGTAGCTGCCGGACTGCACTTCGATGATCTCCAGGGGGATCTTGCCGGGGTTGCTCAGGCGGTGCACCGAGGTCATGGGGATGTAGGTCGACTGGTTCTCGGTGAGCAGGAAGGTCTTGTCATCACAGGTCACCTCGGCGGTGCCGGAGACGACGATCCAGTGCTCGGCACGGTGGTGGTGCATCTGCAGCGAGAGCTGGGCGCCGGGCTTGACGGTGATGTGCTTGACCTGGAAGCGGCCGCCCATGTCCACCGAGTCGTAGGAGCCCCAGGGGCGGTAAACGGCACAGTGGTTCTGGGTTTCCGTGCGGCCCTGGGCGTCGAGGTCGTTGACCAGCTTCTTGACGTCCTGCACGCGGTCGCGGTGGGCGATCATCATGGCGTCCTTGGTCTCGACCACGACGATGTCGTCCAGGCCGATCACCGACACCAGCTTGCCGTTGCCGTGCACCAGGCAGTTGCGGCTGTCGTGTACCACCACGTCGCCCTTGGTGACGTTGCCCTGAGGGTCCTTGTCGTGGACTTCCCAGATGGAGCTCCAACTGCCGACGTCGCTCCAGCCGGCGCAGAGCGGCACCACGCAGGCGCGGGCGGTCTTCTCCATCACCGCGTAGTCGATGGAGTTGTCCGGGCAGCAGGCGAAGGTGGCGGCGTCGATGGTGACGGTGGTGCCTTCGCGCTGGCTGCGTTCCAGGGCCAGCAGGCAGGTGTCGTAGATGTCCACGTCGTGGTGCTTGAGCTCGTCGAGGAAGCGGCTGGCGCGGAACAGGAACATGCCGCTGTTCCAGAAGTAGTCACCGGCCTCGACGTACTGCTGGGCGCGCTCGGCGTCGGGCTTCTCGACGAACCGGGCGACCCGGCTGATGCCCTCGGGCAGCTCGCCGCCGGCCTGGCCACGGATGTAGCCGTAGCCGGTCTCGGGGCGCAGCGCCGGCACGCCGAACAGCACCATCTCGCCCTTCTCGGCGGCGAGGGTGGCCAGGGTCAGGGCCTGCTGGAAGGCACGCTGGTCTTCCAGCACGTGGTCGGCGGGCATCACCAGCATCAGCTCGTCGCGGCCCTCGGCCAGCAGCTGCATGGCGGCGATGGCGACGGCGGGCGCGGTGTTGCGGCCGAAGGGTTCGAGCAGCATGGCCTGCGGGGTGACGCCGATGGCGTCGAGCTGCTCCTGGACGATGAAGCGATGGTCCTTGTTGGCCACCAGCACCGGGGCCTGCATGCCGTCGAAGGCCAGGCGCTGGAGGGTCTGCTGGAACAGGGTCTTCTCACCGGTCAGGGCGAGGAACTGCTTGGGGTACTGCTTGCGCGAAAGGGGCCAGAGCCGGGAGCCGCTACCGCCAGAAAGGATTACAGGGATCATGGTGTTTCTCCTGGGAACATTGATTAGTTGCTCATCACATCGATCACTGGTTTCTGTCTTGTAGTCCCACTGTCTCGTGCGGCGGGTACGAAGCGTGGTCCGGGGCCTGGGCCCCGGGCGGGGCGGATCAGGACTCGGCGGGGCGCTTGACCCAGACCGGGGAGAGCTTGCCACCGCTGCCGGTGACGTAGAGGCAGACCACCTCGCCGCGCTGCAGGGAGACCGGCTTGAGGTCGCTGACCTTGCGGTTGCCGTCGAACAGGGCCAGGCCCACCTTCACCGGGTTGATCTCGCGCTCGCCACGGCCCTGGGGCGCGACGTCCGCGACCACGGCGGTCTTGCCGTCGGCGGTCTTCAGGGTGAGCTTGGCGTCGGAGAGGTTCTGCACCCGCAGCAGGGCCTTCTGCTTGTTCTTGAAGGCCGGCTCTTCCACCAGCCTGGGCTCGGCGCCCGGCTGGCTGACCAGGGTGTAGTAGCGGTCGGACTCCAGTTTCACCGGGACGCTGGCGCTGCCCACCTGGGCGTTGTAGTTGCCGGCGGGCAGGAACTTGAAGTCGCTGGAGCCCAGCGGGGCGACGTCGTTCAGGGCGGCGTTGCCGACGCTGACGTCCAGTTCGCTGGCGCCGGCGTTGTAGGCGCGGACGAAGGCCGACCCCTTGGGGGCCTGCGGGCCGTAGAGGCCACCTTCGTCAGCCAGGGCGGAAAAGGCGCTGACGCCCAGGGCCAGGGCGCAGGCATACGACGTCCAGGTGCGTTGCTTCTGTCGGTTCATGGTGTTTCCTCCTTTGGTGCAGTGCGCATGGCGCTTGGGACCCGAAGGCCCGTTCGTTAATGGGTGGTGGCGACGCGCTCGCCGGGGGCGCCCTTGCGCAGCTGGGCGATCCACTGCGGGTCGAACTCGCTCAGGTCGTTGGGCATGGGCAGGTAGCGCTCGGGGAATTCCCAGATCACCAGCTCGGGGGCTGCGTCCTTCAGCTCGTCGCTCTTGAGGTACTTGAGCATCGGCAGGATCGGGCCGTGGCCGTCCTCGGCGTGGTTCACCAGGTCGCGCTGCAGGGACTGGCGCAGGGCGCCGGCGAAGTTCCAGTTGGGGTTGGCGCTGTAGCTGGTGCCCACCAGGGCCACCGGTACGTGGCTGTCGCCGAACAGGTCGCCGGATTCTTCCTCGGCTGCGGCGCGGGTTTCGCGCTTCTGCAGGGTGTCCGGGGCGGGCATCAGGTCGGCGAACAGCGGGTCGAGCGGCAGGAAGCGGGTCAGGTCGCCCTTGTAGTCCTCGTTCTTCACCGCTTCGGTGACGAAGGCCTGGTCGCTGCCGGAGAGGCTGACGCGCTCGCGCACCACCTGGCCCAGGCGCTGGGCCACCACTTCGGCGCCCTGGGGCGTCCAGTGGGTGTCGGTGCGCAGGAACACCTGGCCGTTGTCCTTGGCCTGTTCCAGCGGGCCGAGCAGGTCCGGGGCGATGATCCCGGCCTTGCGCACGGCGCCACGGAAGTGGGCGTAGAGGTCCCGGCGCAGGGCGGTGGGGCGGGCCTGGCCGACGTGCTCGGGGTAGAGCCGCGACTTGGACGGGACGATGGCCAGCACCAGCTTGATGCCCCGGCTGTCCAGTTCGTCGCGCACGCCCTGGATCAGCGCCAGGTTGTCGCGCAGGTGGCGCTCGCCGTCGGCCACCGGGTCGAACTCCTCGTCGGAGAACAGCCAGCCGTCCTGGCCGATCACCACGCCCTGGCGGCCTTCACCGAACAGGCCGTAGTCCACCAGGGCCCAGAGGTTGGTGCCGATCTGCTTGATGGGGAATTCGTCGTCGTAGTGCTTCTCGAAGGCATGGGCCAGCTTGCCGTTGAGCACGGTGGTTTCCCTGGCGACGCTGAAGCCGACGATGCCGCGCATGGACCACAGGCTCAGGGCCAGCAGCATGGCGGCGAAGGCGACGATGTAGAGGGTGTTTGCAGGTCTGCTCATGTGTGCGCTCCCTTCAGAACTGGAAGTAGAGGAAGGGGGAGAAGCTCTGCGCCGAGAGTTTCAGGATCGACGCGGCGAACAGCAGCAGCAGGGCGACACGGGTGGCCAGCACCGGCAGCTGGGTCATCCAGGTCTGTTGCCAGACCAGGGCGCCGCTGGGGGAGTAGGCGATGGCGGCCGGGTCGTCGGCGGCGGCCTGCGGGCTGCGCGGCTGGGCGGTGGCCGGGCCGTTGGCGTCGATGTGTTCGTCGGCACGGGCCTTGGGCGCGCCGGTCAGCGGCTTGGCGTGGAACTGGCGGATGCCGAACCAGGCCAGCACGGCATAGGCGAGCACCAGGGTGGCGATCTGCAGGCTGGTGAGCTGGGCGCGGTTGAGTTCGGACAGGCCCAGTTCGCCGAAGCTGAACATGGCGGCGTACATGCGCCAGGCGACGTCGAGGTTCTCGGCGCGGAAGATCACCCAGCCGATCACCACCAGCAGGAAGGCGAAGGCCCAGCGCAGCGGGTTGATCACCTTCGGCGCGGCGTCCACGCCCAGGGCGCGTTCGATGGCCAGCCAGGCGCCGTGCCAGGCGCCCCAGATGATGTAGGTGAAGTTGGCGCCGTGCCACAGGCCGCCCAGCAACATGGTGAGGAACAGATTGCGGTAGGTCTGGAAGGTGGTGCCGCGGTTGCCGCCCAGGCTGATGTACAGGTAGTCCCGCAGCCAGGTGGAGAGGCTGATGTGCCAGCGCCGCCAGAACTCGGTGATGGACTGGCTGATGTAGGGCTGGTTGAAGTTCTCCATGAAGCGGAAGCCCATCATCAGGCCCAGGCCGATGGCCATGTCGCTGTAGCCGGAAAAGTCGAAGTACAACTGCGCGGTGTAGGCCAGGGCGCCGAGCCAGGCGTCGCCCGTGGTGGGGTCGGAGAGGGCGAAGCAGTGGTCGGCGATGGGCGCGATGCTGTCGGCGATGAAGACCTTCTTGATGAAGCCCTGCATGAACCGGGTGCAGCCCTCGGCGAACTTGTCGAGGGTGTGGGTGCGGTGGTTGAACTGGTCCACCAGGTCGCGGAAGCGCAGCACGGGGCCGGCGATCAGGTGCGGGAAGATCGCCACGAAGGCGGCGAAGTCCACCAGGTTGCGGGTGGCCGGGGTGTCGCCCCGGTACACGTCGATGATGTAGCTGATGGATTCGAAGATGTAGAACGAGATCCCGATCGGCAACAGGATGTGGGTGATGACGAAGGGCTCCAGGCCGAACTGTGTGAAGATCGCGTTGAAGGTCTCCACGCCGAAGTTGGCGTACTTGAAATAGCCCAGCACGCACAGGTCCACCGCGACGCCGAGCAGCAGCCAGCGCTGCGCGGGCTTGGTGCGCACCCCGGCGGCGCCGATGCGCAGGCCGATCCAGTAGTTGAACACCGTGACGGCGGCGAACAGCGCCAGGAAGTCGATCCGCCACCAGGCGTAGAACACGTAGCTGGCGATGAGCAGGAGCAGGTTTCGATAGCGCGTCCCGACCAGGTAGTACAAGCCGAGGAAGATCGGCAGGAACAGGAACAGGAACACGTTGGAAGAAAAGACCATCCGAGTCTCTCCACTTGTACGTAACTTTCTGGGTCGCCGCCGGACCTCCGGCCCGGTGTGCGATCCGCCAGTCCCTCCCCAGGGTGTGGCGTTCAAATCCTTGCGCCGCCGCGTCTGCTGCGCGGTCGGTTGGTTCTTTCAGGCGCCTCCCCCGGGTGGGGGAGGGCACCGGATCAGCTGCCGCCCTCCTTCTTCGGGTGGAACACCTGGGTGATGTCGCCCCCCAGGCGGAAGGTCTTGTAGGGGGCCATGGAGTCCTTCCAGCGCAGGGTCTCGGGCTTGCAGCCGTAGAGGGCGCACCAGGGTTCGAGCCAGGCGAACTTGGCGCGCTTCTCCAGGTCCTCCATGTCCTGGTCCTTGCCGGTCCTGTCGTCGAAGGGTTCCTGGTCATCCACCCCGGCGATGACCTTTTCGCCGAGGCGGCGCAGGGCACCGTCGTTCTCGTTGCGCAGGTCCACGCCGTTGGCCTGGGCGAAGGCGGCGATCATGGCCAGCGGCGGCAGGCTGTAGTTGTGGTAGGCCAGGGCACGCTGCTCGCGCTTGAGTTCGTTGGGCAGGAAGCCGTCCTTGTCCACCTGGCTGGCGGCGACGCGGAACTGGGCGACGGACCAGTCGAAGAGGTCGCGGCGGTTGGTGGCGACGGCGGTGGCCATCACCGACCAGGCGGCCCAGTAGGCGTGGTTGTTGATCTTCTTCAGCGGCAGGCCGCTCCAGTCGTGCACCGTCTGGTCGGCCAGGCGCGAGAACCAGGATTCGATCTGCTGGCTCTGCCGGGTGTAGCCGGCCAGCGGGTGGGAGTTGGAGAACTTCAGCCGCAGGTAGGCCGAGGACAGGCTGCCCAGGGCCCATTTGCGGATGGACTTGCCGGTGTGGTTGTACTCGGTGCTCTGCAGGGCGTTGGCCTGGGCCCAACTGCCCATCCACTGCAGGGCGCATTCCAGTTGCGCGCGTTGCCCTTCGCGCATGTACGCCATGACCATCTTGTTGACCCCGCGCTCCATGCGGGTGATGTCGGCGGTGCTGTCGCGGAAGGCCCGTTCGGCCGTGGGGTTGAGGGTGGCGCGGGCGCGGTTGGAGCCCTCGTACTTGCTGCGGAACTCCAGCTTGCCGGTGTAGGGCGGCGGCGGGGCTTCGCAGCTTTCGGCCTTGCGCGCGTCGACGTCCACCGGGGTGTAGTAGCCCGGGGGGGGCACCAGGTCGCCGGCGTGGGCGAGGGGGCCGAGCAGGGCGCCGCCGAACAGGCAGGGGGCGAGCAACCGGAGTCGGGGTTTCATGATGACCTCCTTCCTCACTCGGCCTTGGCCGCGAGGTGTTCGCCCGAGTGGCCCGGGCGCTTGCACAGGGTCACGTCGACGCTGAGGTTCTCAGGCATCTCTTCGGGGCTGTGGATTTCCAGGGCGAGGACGTTGAGGTCCCGCCAGTCGGGGTCGTTGCGCAGTTCGAAGGCGTAGCGGCCGCCGGTGTCGACGCGGTCGCTCTGTTCGATCTTGAAGTTCTCGCGGCGGCCGTTGAGGTACCAGACGGTGGCCTTGGACTCGTGCACGGTCGGGTCGCTGAAGGTCAGGTCCACCTGGTAGTCGCCGCCACGGATGTCCTTGATCGGCTGGTTCTGGCCGTTGACGAAGACTTCGTTGGCGCCGGGCTTCATGCGCACCTTGCGCTGCATCACCGCCGGCTGGCCCTGGCAGCCGTTGTTCACCAGCGGCAGGGCCTGGCGGTAGAAGCTCTTCTGCGCCATGTCGTAGTGGGTGGCGAACTCCCAGATGATGATCTTCGGCGGGTGCTCGTGGAATTCCGCGCTGCTCATGTACTGCAGCAGGGCGCTGTCGAAGCCGCCGCCGCTGACCGCCATGTTGAGCACTTCGGCACCGCTGTGCTGCTGCAGGAAGCCGGCGAAGTTGTAGGCCGGGCCGCTGTTGCTGGTGCCCACCAGGACGATCTGCGGGTTGGATTCGTCGCCGAACAGGGCGTCGCCGCTGGCCCCCTCGCCCGAGGCTTCGGTTTCGTAGCGGTCGACGTACTGGGTGGCGTAGGTGGTGCCGCAGAGCTGGCCGGCGGTCTTGTGCAGGGTGCCGGCCTTGGGCAGCAGGCCGACGACCTTGCTGTCGAAAGTCTTTTTGGGGATCTCGTCGAAGCCGGGCATCCGCTTCAGCGTCTCGGCCACCAGTCTGGCGGTGCGGTCGGCGCCGGCCGGGGTCCAGTGGTGGTCGGCCTTGAAGTAGTAGTCGGTGTCCACGCCCTGCTCGTCGAACAGCGGCGAGAGGTCGGTGACCCAGATGCCGGTCTTGCGGAAGTCGTCCACGGCCTTGAGGTAGTTCTTCTTCGCCAGGTCGTAGTCGAAGCGGGCCTTCTCCGCTTCGGTGAGCTGTTCGCGGTTCACCAGGCCACGGGTCGGCTGGTAGACCACCATCAGCTCGACGCCCTTGGCCTTGAGTGCATCGCGCAGGCGCTTGAACTCGCTGTAGCCGAAGGCGCTGGTGCCGAAGTCGGTGCGCAAGTCGTAGCGGGTGCGGAACAGCCAGTCGCCACGGCCCTGGACCAGGGCGGTGAAGAAGCTCAGGTATTTGGTGGTGTACACGCTCGGGTCCTGGGCGACGGCGCACAGGGGGCCGGTACGCTGCACGCTGTATTCGGGCGCGGCCCAGGCCCCCTGGGACGCGGCCAGCAGGGCGGCGGCGAGGGTGGAGGGGGCGAGCCATTTCATGGGGTGTCTGTGCATGGTGGTGTGTGCCTCAATCCTGGAGTTCGGCCTGGCTTTCGACGGGGTCGATGAGCACCGCTTTGTTGCGGCGCACCATCAGGTCGAGGATTTCCTCCTGTTTCTCGCCCAGTACGCCGGCGAAGCTGATGCCGGTGGATTTGCTCGGGGCGAGCATTTCCACGCGGTACAGCTCCACGGAGAGGGGGGAGTCGATGGACAGGGGCGAGGAGCCGTTACCGGCGAGCTTGCCGCCGACCACGATCATCGAGACCTTGGTGTCGAAGGGGTCCAGCTCGATGTCGCGGTCGGTGTTGGACAGGTCCTTGATGTGCCCGTAGACGCCGGTCAGGCCGTTGGCCATGGACAGGTTCTCGTACAGGCGGATGTTCACGCTGTTGCGCAGGCGGATGCCGTGGCGCTGGTTGCCGACGATCCGGTTGCCCCACAGCAGGTTGTTGGAGCTCTCGTAGAGGGTGATGCCGTCGGAATGGTTCTGGTAGACCTCGTTGTAGGCCACCAGGTTGTTCACCGAGTTGCGGTCGATGACGATGCCCGAGAGTTTGTTGTCGTAGGTCTTGTTGTTGATGATCCAACTGTCGTCCACCTCGCGGGAGATGATGATGCCGTGCTTCTTCCGGGTGCCGTGGACGGTGTTTTCGGCGATGACCAGACCGTGGGAACGGTCGTGGGGGTCGATGCCGTAGACGATGTTGTCGCGGTAGGTGTTGCCCTTGATGACCACGTCGCGGGCTTCGTAGCAGTAGAAGCCGTACCAGTGGTCGACGAACTCCGAGTTCAGCAGCCAGCCGGTGGGTTCCGGGCGCTTGAGGCGCGCGTGCATGCCGGGGGTGTACTGGGTGATGGCGACGCCATAGGACTTGGAGTTGTCGTAGCCCAGGCTGGTGACGGTGCTGTCGGCGATGTACAGCTCGCTGCCGCCCCAGGAGACCAGGAACGGGCGGAACTCCGAGGGCGTGCGGAACCAGGCCGGGGTGTCGTCCTGCTCGCGCCAGGCCGTCAGCCTGGTGCCGGTGATGAACAGCTTGCCGTCGTTGACCAGGAATGCGCCGCGCTCCTGGGACAGGCGGAAATCATGGGTCTCTTCGCCGATGCGCAGGCTGGCGCCCTGGGCCACCACGACTGGCAAGCGGGCGATGTAGACGCCCGGTGCGGTTTCGGCGAACTGGCTGTCGGGCAGGGCCCTGGCCAGGTCGGCCGGGGTGACGAAGCCGCCTTCGATGAAGATCGCCTGGGGCATGCCGCGTTGGCGGCTGACCCAGTCGCGCATGCGCTCGTTGCCGCCGATGAAGTCCTTCAGGGCGTCCTGCTGGAGCATGCGCCGGACCACCACCTTGCCGGCGGTGCGGCGGTCCACCTTGGCTTCGATGGCTTGGCGGGTGTAGCCGGAGAGGTCGGGCAGCTCGGGCGGGTCCAGGTGCAACTGGTCCACCGGGGCGCTGGTGACGGTGTAGTTCTTGGTTTCCTTGAGGCCCTTGGCCGGCTCGGCCGCGTGCACCCACGGGGTGCTGGCCAGCAGCACGCCGAGCACCAGGCCGCTGAGCGGCCGGGGGGTTGCGAGAAGGTGGGGCATGGCTGTTCTCCCTGGGCTCGCTGGCATCAGAAGCGCCAGATGAAGTCGACGAAGGCGCGGTGCATGAGCGAGTCGGTGCCGCTGCCGTAGGCATCGCCCGGCTTGAACACGCCACCACGCAGGCGTACCAGGGCGGAGGCGTCGTCCAGGTGCTCGGCCATCCCGGCGGGCAGCAGGCCCTGGCGGAAGTAGCGGGTCACCACCAGGTCGACTTCCTGGCCGATGTCCTTCTCGCCGTCTTCCAGCGGGGCGGTGATGCCGGCCTGGCCGACGTCCTGGTTGTCGTCCACGCGCCAGAAGCGGTGGTAGACGAGGCTGGCGTCGTAGTCGTCGTGCAACTGCCAGGAGGCGAAGGCGGTGGCCACCTGCAGGTTGCTCAGCTCGCCACGGAAGGCTTCGCCGAAGCGGTGCATGCGGGCTTCGGTGCCGGTGAAGCTGGAGCGGTTGCTCTCCATGCCGGTCTGGCGGAACTGGCGGGAGCGGTCGTCGTCTCCGCCGCCGCTGCCACGGGCGTAGGCGCCGCCGACCTTCCATTGCTCGGAGAGGTTCCAGCGCAGGCCGAGGTCGACGCCCCAGGCGTTGACGTCGACGTTGCGCGAGCCGCTGGCGAGGCGCTGGTCGCCGATCACGCTCTGAGTCAGTTCGTCGGTGTCGCCGGTGAGCCAGGTGGCCTGGGCCCAGTAGTTCAGCGGGGCGGTGGAGCGCCGGTCGAAGAAGCCGCCGTCGGCGTTGATGCCGACCCAGGTGAGGTCGCCGGTGTAGCGCTTGTCCAGGGGCTCCACCACGTCGCCGGCGTCGGGCAGGCTGCCGGTGTCGCGGCTGTGGTGGAGCTTGAGGCCGACCCAGTGGCCCGGTGTCCACTGGGTGGCGATGTCGCCGAAGACGTGCTGGCGGTCCTTGTCTTCGGGGGCCAGTTCGTCGAGGTCGGTGCGGTATTCGCTGAAGCGTTCGGCGACGCCGACATGGGCGGTCAGCAGGGTGGTGTCGAAGCTCCAGCGCAGGGCTTCGATGTGGGTGTCCCACCAGGTGCCTTCGGCGCTGCGCACGCGCTGGCGGCCGAAGCGCAGGTGTTCGCCGGGGTAGGCGGTGAGGCCGCCGTAGTCGACCCAGAATTCGCGCAGGGCGAGGTAGCTCTTGTCCGGCTGGCGGCCGTCGTCGCGGGCGCCCTGTTCGCCGTCGGTGTCGCTGGATTGCAGGGTGTCGGTCTCGACGATGTCGGTGGCGCTGACGGCCTGGCCCATGGCGAAGGCGCTCCAGTCACCCCGTTCGGCGTAGACCCAGGGGCGCAGGTCGATACCCACGCCGCTGACGTCGCCGCCCTTCTGGGTGCCGAGGTCGCGGTCGTCCTCGGACTGGGCGGTGATCTTGATGTCGAGGCCGACGTTCTTGTCGCTCATCTGCACGGCGAAGGCGCTGCTGGTGGACAGAAGCGTGAGGCCCAGGCCGAGGCTGGCGGTCGTCCAGAGGTTGAATGTCATGTCGGTTCCTTCAAGGGGTCTGCATGGCCTGCATCTGCGTGGTGTCCTGCAGGGCGACGCCGCGGAACTGGCGCTCCTCGCGCAGGCGCTGTTCGGCGCGGGCGCGGTCGGTGGGGCTCAGTTGCTGTTCCACGCCCTGCGCCAGCTCGATGGCCTGCGGGGTGTTCTTGGGCAGGGCCAGTTGGCTGAAGACGTAGGCGTTGACCAGGTCGGGGCGGATGCCCTTGCCCTGGGCGAACAGTTGGCCGAGGGCGTAGTCGGCGTTGATCTGGCCGTTGCGGGCGGCGCTCAGCAGGTGGTCCAGGGCCTTGTCCGGGTCGATGTCGCCCAGGTAGCCACGGATGTAGATCTGCCCCAGCAGGTAGTTGGCGGTGGGCTCGGTGGCGGAGGCTTTGAGCAGGTGGCGTTCGGCTTTCACCGGGTCCAGGGGGACCAGCTTGCCTTCGTAGTAGAGGCGGCCGAGCAGCAGTTCGGCGCGCGGCTGGGCGGCTTCGCGGCCGTGGTCGAGGTAGTTCATCATCGTGTCGATGTCGCCCAGGCCGGGGTATTCGTAGAGCAGCTTGGCGAGGCTGACCCAGGCCGGCGGGTAGGCCGGGGCGATGCGTTCGAGCATGTCCTGGGACTGGCCTTCGTCAGGCTTGCCCAGCTCGGCGTCGGCCAGCACCTGGGCCACCGAGTCGACACGCTGGGCGGGCAGGGTGCCGGCGGCGTAGCGGGCCATGACCTGCTCCACCAGGGCCTGGCGCGCGTCGCCCTTGCCCTGCTTGCTGTAGACGGTGGCCAGTTCGACGTAGCAGGCGTCGGCCTGCTGCAGGTTGCGGGTGCAGATGTCCTCGATCTCGGTCAGGTGCTGGTCGTAGGTGCCCTGGGTCCGGTAGTAGAGGATCTGCGCCAGTTCGGCCTGGGGCTGACCCTCGGCGCGCCACTGTGCGATGCGCTGTTGCACGTTCACGCCGGGGAAGTCCTGGGGGAAGGTGAGGTAGAGCATCACCAGGGGCAGCAGGCTGTTGGGCTCGCCGGCCTTGTAGGCGTCTTCCAGCAGCCGGGCGGCTTCCTGGCGTTCGGCCGGGGTGCTGTCGGGCTTGCGCGCCAGCAGCTTGCCGAGGCGGGCCTTGGCGCGCGGCGACTGGTCCATGGCCTGGCGGTAGGTCTGCTCGGCCTGGCGCATCTGCTCCGGGTCGCCACTGCCCACCTGCAGGTCGGCGAGGCCGACCTGGGCGTTGACGTAGCCGAGCTCGGCGAGCTGGCGGAAGTTGCGCTCGGCGGTGGCGGTGTCGCCGCGCTTGAGCGCTTCGCTGGCCAGCCGCTGGTCGGGCAGGCCGGCGCAGCCGGCCAGCGCGACGGCGACGCCGAGCAGCAGGGTGCGGGAGGGAAGGGTCGCCACGGGTGTCCTCCTCAGAAGCCGGCCGCCAGGGCGCGGTGGATCATCCAGTCGAAGGAGGGGCCGCGGTCGATGCTGACTTCGACGGGCTGCCCGGCGAGCTTGCTGTCCAGTACCTGGTCGGGCTGGATGACGACGCGGATGTCGGAGGACAGGCCGCTGTCGATCAGGCTGGAGCTGATGATCTTGCCGTGGCGCGGGGTGTCTTCGCCGGCCACCTGGAAGGTGACGCTGGCGCCGGGCTTGGCCTGGGCGAAGTTGCGGTAGGGGAAGCGGGCGCTGACGGTGGCTTCGAAGTCCTGGGGGACCAGTTCGAAGATCACGTCGCCCTTGCCGGCGAACTGGCCGTCGGCGACCAGTTGGCGGGCGACCTTGCAGTTGCAGGGGCTGGTGAGGGTGCCCTTCATCTGCTTGCCGAACAGTTCCTCGACGTTGGCGGGGGCAAGCTGGTCGTCGGTCAGGTGGCCCCTGAGCATCTCCAGCATGGTGGAGGAGAAGGAGGCGATCGGGGCGCCCTTCTGCACCACGGTGCCTTCGCCGCCGATCAGGCTCTGCACGGTGCCTTCGCGGGGCATGGTGATCTGCATGGCGGGCACGGCGACCATGCCGGATTCGGCGTGGGTGACGAAGTACAGGCCATACAGGGATTTGAAGATGAAGCCGAAGGCGGCCAGGCCGACGAGGAACAGGCCGGCACTGAAGGTGACGGCGCGCAGACGGCCGAGCAGGTCCATGCCACCGCCGCTGCCGTTCTTGCGCGGCTTGGTGAAGTTCTCGCGCTGCAGGGTGTTGAGGATGTCGCCGGCGCTGACCACTTCGCCCGAGAGGTGGGCGCTGATCAGGTAGCGCAGGGTGGCGATGTCACGCGGCTTGAGGTTGTGGAACTGGCAGCCGGCGCGCTCCTGCTGGGGGTCGAGGAAGCGCACCTGGAATTCGACGTCCAGGCCGAGGCTGAGGTTGTCCACCTGGAACTGCATGCGGCCCTGGTGGTAGTCGCCCACCTGGACCTTCTGCCCCGGTTCCACCTGGAAGGCGAACCCGCCGGCGGAGAGGTCGAGCAGGCGGTGCTCGACACGCTCCTTGCCCACCAGGTAGCGCACCTTGGCGGGGAGCTTGACCCGGGCGTGCTGGCGCTGGGCTTCGGATTCGTGCACCACATTGACGTTGACGGCTGTATTCATGGTCTGGATTTCCTATCGGGTTCGGTCACACGAACGCCATCAGCGTGGCAATGAAGACGCTGCTGGCGGTGAAGGTCATGGCACGGGAAGACCAGGTGTTGAACCA
Organism: Pseudomonas sp. ENNP23; assembly: GCF_001728945.1. Classification (NCBI taxonomy): domain Bacteria; kingdom Pseudomonadati; phylum Pseudomonadota; class Gammaproteobacteria; order Pseudomonadales; family Pseudomonadaceae; genus Pseudomonas; species Pseudomonas sp. ENNP23. The sequence continues at coordinate 178,184 of NZ_LYSP01000002.1, read as the reverse complement.
GCGGGTGAAGCTGGCCAGGTCCCGGTTGAGCTTGGTGTTCTGGCGCGTCCAGGACTGCTGGTCCAGGCGGAAGAAGACGTAGATCTTCACCAGCGCGCCGACGATCTGGTTGTAATAGAGGATCAGCGGGTAGGCCGGTCCTATGGGGTGCCCGGTGACGCTGAGCAGCAGGGTGAGGATGAGGCGGGTGAGGCCGATCCACAGCAGGTACACGAGCAGGTAGGCGATGCTGTACTTGAGGCTGGCGATCACCGCGACGGCCAGGCCCAGCAGGCAGGTCCACATGGACACGCGCTGGTCGCTGAGCACCAGGGTGGTGAACCAGCCGAGGCGACGTGGGCCGAGGGCCAGGGCGCGGGTGTTCTGCCGCAGGTTGTTGCCGTACCAGCGGAACATCAGCTTGCGGCTGGCTTTGATGAAGCTCTTCTCCGGCGGGTGCTCGACGGTGTTGATGGCGGCGTCCGGCACGTAGAAGGTGTCGTAGCCCAGGCGCATCAGGCTGTACCAACTGGACTTGTCGTCACCGGTGAGGAACTGGAAGCGGCCCAGGCGCCAGTGGTCGAGGTGGTCGCTCTCCACGTCGGCGATGAAACCGGGGTCGGTGACCACCCTGGCGCGGAACACCGACATGCGCCCGGTCATGGTCAGCACGCGTTTGGAGAGCGCCATGGAGCACATGTTGAGGTGGCGCTGGGCGAAGCGCAGCTTGTGCCATTCGCTCATCAGGTAGCTGCCGCGCACCTCGCAGAACTCGTTGGTGGTGAGGCCGCCGACGTTGGGGAAGTACTTGAACCAGGGCACGGTCTTCTTCACCACGCCCTGGGTGAGCACGGTGTCGCCGTCCACCACGGCGACCACGGCGTCGTCGTCGGGCAGTTGCCGGGAGATGGCGCGGAAGCCGTAGGCCAGGCCGTCGCGCTTGCCGGTGCCGGGGATGCGCACGAAGTCCAGCTTGACGCGCTCCGGCGGGGCCAGGCGGTTCCACTGGTTCTTGATCAGCAGCTCGTCGGAGAGTTCGACGATGGAGCAGACCACGGTGGTGGGGTAGCCGCAGTCGATGGCTTCCTGGATCACCGAGCGGTAGACCATGGCGGTGGTCAGGGCGTCGATGCGGAAGCTGGTGACCAGCAGGTAGACGTGGGAGGGGGCGGCCGCTGCGCCGAGCTTGCGCACCTGGCGGCGCTGCCAGGGGTAGACGACGTAGAGGAACAGGGTGCCGCGCAGGAAGTGCAGGGCGCCCATGGAATAGCGCCAGATGCCGACCACGCCGATGAGCAGCAGGAAGTGCTTGGACTCGGGGTCGAACACCGAGCGGGGCAGCGCCAGCGCGAGCAGCATCAGGCCCGTCAGGAAGAACAGCCAGCCGGCTGCCTCGGTGAGGCTTCGCTTGAGCTTGTCCATTGATTCATCCATTCCTTCGTGAACGCTGGACGGACCTCGGGCGTGGGCGCTGCTTGTCATTGTTTCGCTCGCCCAAGGTGCGTCATCGCGTTGCGCTGAAGCGGTCGCGGTTACCAGCAGATGCCTTCGGCGTTGCCGTGGCTGGCCTTGGGCATGAAGCCCACCAGGTCGATCACGTGCTTGCCTTCGGGGGCGCGCTGGGCAAGGGGGGCGAAGAGCTCGTCGCGGTTGCCCAGGACGATCACCTCGGCGTTGTCGACGACGCCGTCGAAGTCACTGTCGAGCAGGGACGAGACGTGGGGGATCTTCGATTCGATGTAGTCCTTGTTGGCGCCGTGGACGCGGGCGTATTCGACGTTGCGGTCGTAGATGCGCAGGTCGAAGCCCTTGCCGATGAGCATCTCGGCCAGCTCCACCAGGGGGCTCTCGCGCAGGTCGTCGGTGCCGGCCTTGAACGACAGGCCGAGCAGGGCAACCTTGCGCTTGTCCTGGGCGGCGATGATGTCGAAGGCCTTCTGCACCTGGGCCGAGTTGCTGCGCATCAGCGAGCCGATCAGCGGGGCGTCGACGTCCAGGGAGCTGGCGCGGTAGCTGAGGGCGCGCACGTCCTTGGGCAGGCAGGAGCCGCCGAAGGCGAAGCCGGGGCGCATGTAGTACTTGGAGAGGTTGAGCTTGTGGTCCTGACAGACCACGTCCATCACTTCGCGGCCATCGACCCCGACGGCCTTGGCGATGTTGCCGATCTCGTTGGCGAAGGTGACCTTGGCGGCGTGCCAGACGTTGCAGGTGTACTTGATCATCTCGGCGACCTCGATGTCCTTGCGGATGATCGGGGCGTCCAGTTCGCGGTAGAGGGTTTCCAGCAGGTCGCCGGAGGCGGTGTCCAGTTCGCCGATGACGGTCATGGGCGGGAAGTCGTAGTCCTTGATGGCGGTGCTTTCGCGCAGGAACTCGGGGTTCACCGCGACGCCGAAGTCGACGCCGGCCTGCTTGCCGGAGCAGTCCTCGATGATCGGGATCACCACGTTCTTCACGGTGCCCGGCAGGACGGTGCTGCGGACCACGACGGTGTGGCGCTCGGCCTTGTCGCGCAGGGCGAAGCCGATCTCGCGGCAGACGCCTTCGATGTATTCCAGGCCCAGATCGCCGTTCTTCTTGCTCGGGGTGCCGACGCAGATGAAGGACATGTCGGTATCGCGCACGGCGGCGGCGACATCGGTGGTGCCGCGCAGGCGGTTGGTTTTCAGGCCCTGTTGCAGCAGCTCTTCCAGGCCCGGTTCGACGATGGGGGATTTGCCTTTGTTGATCAGGTCGATCTTGGTGCTGGAAACATCCACGCCGACAACTTCATGACCACGAGCGGACAGGCAACCGGCACACACTGCACCGACGTAGCCCAAACCAAAGATGCTGATACGCATCGCTATCACCTCATTCCATTAAGTACGTGTTAATAAGTGGCTTATTGGCCACGGCCGTTTCTGCAGTTGTCACCAAACAGCAACTTTCCACTGCGTGCAGGCATGACGGATACCGGGCACCGAAACTGCGGGTACCTGAAGCGGAGCCTGTAATGACGCTGGCTCCAGAGAGTCCTGGACTGATCACCTCAACGGCTCTGGCCCCTGGTTTTTATGTCACTCGTCGAGAATGGCGTTGCACTCCTTGTTCAAGTGGAACTTTCCGTTACGCATGACTACCCCCTCGGAGTGTTCCGATAGCGGGGGCAGTTTTCATAATCAGTAAGAAGCGGAAATATGAAGAATTATGTATCGCGGTTTATGAGTGTGGGGCCAGTTGGATAGTTCCGGTCATTCGTCAATATTTTGCGGTGTTTCACTTTTTCGATAAGCGGTAAGTTTGGCATCACGGTGATGGCAAATTATGTTTATTTAAAGTTTATGGGGAAGTTCAAACTTTCAAATGCCGGGCGTGGCGCGGGTTTGCGCTGTAATGGCCGGTGTAGAGGGCGGCAGTGGAGTTGGGATTTACCCGATGAGGGTGAGCGTTTGTTATTGCACGGTGATATCAAACTTCGCCGGTGAGCGATGAAGTTTTAAGTGCATTGGGCGGAATGGTTATAAGACCTTTCATCGGGTCGGGGGTGTAAGCGGGGGAGGCAAGTGGCCCCTCCAGGGAGGAGGGGCGAGGGGGCGGGTCAGTCCTGCGGGGTGTCGCGCAGGAACACCAGCTTGTTCTCGCTGGAGGCTTCGGCGGCGAAGCGGTAGCCCTGGTAGTCGAAGTCCTTCAGGCCCTGCGGGTCGGTGAGGCGCTCCTTGATCACGTAGCGGGCCATCAGGCCACGGGCCTTCTTGGCGTAGAAGCTGATGATCTTGTACTGGCCGTTCTTCAGGTCCTTGAATTCGGTGTCGATGATGCGGGCGTCCAGCACCTTGCGCTTCACGGCGCTGAAGTATTCGTTGGAGGCCAGGTTGAGCAGGACGTTGTCGCCCTGTTCGGCCAGGGCTTCGTTGAGCCAGGTGCTGATGCGTTCGCCCCAGAAGGCGTAGAGGTCCTTGCCCCGGGCGTTGGCCAGCTTGGTGCCCATTTCCAGGCGATAGGGCTGCATCAGGTCCAGCGGGCGCAGCAGGCCGTAGAGGCCGGAGAGCATGCGCAGGTGGCGCTGGGCGAAGTCGAAGTCGCTGTCCTCGAAGCTTTCGGCGTCGAGGCCGGTGTAGACGTCACCCTTGAAGGCGAGCAGGGCCTGCTTGGCGTTCTCCGGGGTGAAGTCGGGGTGCCAGCTTCCGTAGCGCGCGGCGTTGAGGCCGGCGAGCTTGTCGGACAGGTGCATCAGTTGGGCGATGTCGGCCGGGGCCAGGGTGCGCAGTTGCTGGATCAGCTCCTGGGCGTGGTCCAGGTGGCGGGGTTGGGTGTAGCGGTCGGTGACCGGTGGGGTTTCGTAGTCCAGGGTCTTGGCGGGCGAAATCACCATCAGCATCGGCTTGTCTCCTTCGGCAATGGCGCGATTGTAGGGACTTGCCCGGGCAGGCTCCACCTATCGCCCCGATTGAGTGGACAGGGGCCATGCCCCGCGTCACACACCGGGCCGGGAGGCTGCGCTATAGTGCGCTCCCCCGCGGCCCTGGCCGCCCATTCCCCGACTGACAAGGAGGTCGTTGTGAAGACCCTCTCGCGTATCGCACTTTCCCTGCTGTTCGCTTCCGGTGCCGTGGTGGCTCAGGCCGCGCCGGTATCCATCGAGGTGCTGAGCGCCGTGGTGAAGGACGAGAAGATCGCCGGCGCCGAGGTGCTGCTGCAGAAGAACGGTGCCCAGACGGTGAACGGCCGTACCGACGCCCAGGGCCGCGTGACCCTGGACAGCAGCTTCGCCGATGACCCGGACAGCCTGGTGATCGTGAAGAAGGATGGTTACTCCAACCTCGTCGCCAAGTGCCCGTGCACCGGCATGACCTATGCCATCAGCCCGGTGATGAAGGACCTGGACGGCTTGCGCATCGTGCTGAGCTGGGGCGAGAAGCCGGAGGACCTGGACTCCCACATCGCCTACCCGGGCAACCACATCTACTTCGCCGAGAAGGAAGGCACCGACGCCGACCTGGACGTGGACGACACCGACAGCTACGGCCCGGAGACCATCACCCTGCACAAGAAGCGCTACGGCGAGACCTACGTCTACGCGGTGCATGACTTCACCAACAGGGACAACCCGTCCTCCAAGGCACTGGCGGGCAGCCAGGCGAAGGTGTTCGTCTACGTCGGCCAGTCCCTGGTGCGCACCTATTACGTGCCCAAGGACCAGCGCGGCAACCTGTGGAAGGTGTTTCGCATCACCGCGTCCGGCGACTTCCAGGACATCAACGCCCTGGAGGGCAGCCAGGCGAAGGACGCGGCCTACGTGCTGGGCGACATCGAGCCGCTGCTCAACGAGGGCCGCAGCGTGGCCGCGCAGGCGGCTTCCCAGGCTGCCCAGGGTGATGCCAAGGCGCTGAACCGCAAGGGCGAGGCGGCCTACCATGAAGGCAAGCTGGACCTGGCCATCGACCTCTACCGCCAGGCCATCGAGCTGGATGCCAACTACGGCCAGGCCTACAGCAACCTCGGCCTGGCCTACCAGAAGGCCAACCGCACCGCCGAGGCCATCTGGGCCAACCGCAAGGCCATCGCCCTGGCCACTGGCGCCAACGCGGCCACCGTGCGCGCCAGCTCCTACTACAACATCGCCCGCATCTACGAGGCGGCTGAGCAGTACGACGATGCCCTGCGCCACTACCACCTGGCCAAGGAGCAGAAGGCGAACCCGGTGTACGACAAGGCGATCCAACGGGTTCAGGACCGCCACTGATCCCGCCCTGCTGACAGCGCGCCCCTTCGGGGGCGCGTTCGTTTCCGCTGCCGTGAACGGAGAACGCCATGTTCCGTACCCTCGCTTTCGGTGCCGCACTGCTCGGTGCCACCTTCGCCCAGGCCGCCGGCCCCAGCCGCATCGCCCTGATCGACCGTTCCACCTGGCCCGCTGCGCTGGATTCGCCAGCGGCCTTCGATGACGCCTCCCGGGGCGAGATCCTGGTCTTCGCCCAGACCCTGCTGCAGAGCGAGGGGCTGGACGCCGCCGCCTGGCAGCAGCGCCTGGGCCTGAAGGCGGTGGACCTGGACGGCATCGCCACGGTGCGCAAGCGCTTCTGGGCGCGCCTGGCGGAGAACTACCGGCTGGCCAGCCAGGGCTGCAACGCCACGCGGCCGTTCTGTGAGCCGGCAGCCGACGAGGCGGCCTTGCGCGAGCGCGCCCGGCGCTTCGAGGTGGCGCCGGATTCGCCGTTCTTCGCCTGGTCCGAGGCCAGCCGAGGCTTCCACCTGCGCTACCTGGACGAGCAGATGCGCCTGGCGGCGCTGTTCCCGCGCATCAGCAGCGAGATCGGTCTGTTCTCCGAGCGGGAGCGCAATGGCGACGAGCTGAAGGACCGGCAGTTCCTGCTCACCTTCGACGATGGCCCGACGCCCCGTGACGGCCTCAGCGATCGCCTCACCACCTGGCTGCGTGAGCAGCACATGAGTGCGACCTTCTACGTGCTGGGACAGGGGTTCCAGACCCGCCTGGGCAAGACCTCGCCGGAGGCGATGCGCCAACTCTATGCCGGCCAGTGCGTCGGGCTGCACGGCTGGGAGCACAAGTCCCACAGCAGTTGGGCGCAGTGGCAGGACTCGGTGGTGCGGGTGCGCGACCTGGTGGCCCGCACGCTGCCGGACAACGCCGTGCCGCTGTTCCGCCCGCCCTATGGCCAGCGTCGTGCCGACAGCGGAGCGTTCTTCGCCGCCCAGGGGCTGACGGTGGCGTTGTGGAACATCGATTCGCAGGACTGGAACGCCCGCATCAGCGGCGACGAGGCGGCGCAGCGGGTACTGAACCTGATGCTGCTGTGGCGCCGGGGCGTGGTGCTGTTCCATGACATCCACCCGAAGGCGCTGGCGGCGCTGCCTTGGCTGAAGGACCGGACGGCTCTGGCGGGTGTGGACTGGATGCCGTGCAACACCTACCGCTGAAGGGGCGGGGCAGCACGGGCAGGGGGGACTTCGGACTTTAGCGACGCTCCTGCCCGGCGCCAAGGGTTATTCGTCGAAGGATAAAAAAAGGGTTTTGCCGACCAAAAAGTTCTTTTTTCTGTCATCTCTCTTGGGTTATTAACGAATCAGACCGCCGAATCCTGAGCAGGGTGGCGGCCCCAGGCCCTCATCCTTCTCATGGCGTCCCTGGCTCCCGGCATGACCCGGACAGGCAGGGCGGCAGTCCTTCCTCGGCGGAGCGCCGTACCGGCATTCCGTCGCCCGGACCGACAAGAAGGTGACCGAGTATGGATGACCACGGACGCGCCCGCCCCACCGCTCCAACCCTCTATGCCCTCGATACCAACGTTCTGATCCACGATCCCAACGCCCTCCTCAACTTCGAAGAACACCACGTTGCCATCCCCATGACGGTGCTGGAGGAACTGGACAAGCTCAAGAGTGGCAAGCAGGGCGTGGCCGCCGAATGCCGGCAGGCCATTCGCCTCATCGACAAGATCCTCGGTGGCGCGACCCCCGAGCAGGTGGAGCACGGCGTACCGATCCAGCGCGAGAAGAGCGGCCCCTGCGGCTTCCTCTCGATCCTCATGAGCAAGAGCGCAGCCCCCATCACCTGGCTGCCGGACAACCTCAACGACAACCGCATCATCAATCAGTTGGTGGAGCTGAAGACCCGCCGGCCCGGCCTGTCCGTGGTGCTGGTCACCAAGGACATCAACATGCGCCTGAAGGCGCGTGCCTGTGGCATCGATGCCGAGGACTACCACACCGACCAGTTGGTGGACGACGTCTCCCTGCTGTCCCGTGGCTACCACGACATGCCCGGGTCCTTCTGGGAGCGCGTCAGCAAGGTGGAGACCCGCCAGGACCATGGCCGCACCTGGCACCGGGTGCAGCTCACCGACAACCTGCCGGCGGTGCACGTCAACGAGTTCATCGTTGACGAGCAGGGCTTCGTCGGCTGGATCAAGGGCATCCAGGGCACCGAGCTGACCATCCTCGACCTGCACCAGGAGCCGCTGCTGCACCAGGAAGCCTGGGGCCTGCGCCCGCGTGATGTGTACCAGGCGCTGGCGCTGTACGCGCTGCTGGACCCGGACATCCACCTGGTCAACCTCTCCGGCGCTGCCGGCTCGGGCAAGACCATCCTGGCGCTGGCCGCTGCCATCGAGCAGACCATGGTGACCAAACGCTACCGGCGCATCATCGCCACCCGCAGCGTGCAGGGGCTGGACCAGGAGATCGGCTTCCTGCCCGGCACCGAGGCCGAGAAGATGGAGCCCTGGCTGGGCGCCATCACCGACAACCTCGAAGCCCTGCACATGGATGACGAGAGCACCCACGGCAGCGTGGACTACATCCTCAGCAAGGTGCCGCTGCAGTTCAAATCGCTGAACTACATCCGCGGGCGCAGCTTCCAGCAGAGCCTGATCATCATCGACGAGTGCCAGAACCTCACCCCGCACCAGATGAAGACCATCATCACCCGCGCCGGCACCGGCTCGAAGGTGATCTGCCTGGGCAACCTCGCGCAGATCGACACCCCCTACCTGTCGGCCCCCAGCTCGGGCCTGACCTACCTGACCGAACGCTTCAAGGACTTCCCCCACGGCGTTCACATCACCCTCCAGGGCGTCCCGCGTTCGGTGCTCGCCGAATACGCCGAAGCCCACATGTAGCCGCCGTCGCCGCCGGGCGCTCACCCGCCCGGCGGCGAAAGCGCGACCGCCGCCGGCTCTTCTGTATACAATTCGCCTCCTGCGGCCCGCTCCCACCGGGTCGCCCGAGGAGACTTGCAGTGCTGACCCATCTCGATTCCCAAGGCCGCGCCAACATGGTCGACGTCACCGAAAAAGCGGTGACCGCCCGTGAGGCGACGGCCGAAGCGCGGGTGCGCATGCGCCCGGAAACCCTGGCGATGATCCAGGCCGGCGGCCATCCCAAGGGCGACGTGTTCGCCGTGGCGCGCATCGCCGGCATCCAGGCGGCGAAGAAGACGTCCGACCTCATCCCCCTCTGCCACCCGCTGATGCTCACCAGCGTCAAGGTGGAGCTGGCTGCCGAAGGCGACGACGTGGTGCACATCGTCGCCCGCTGCAAGCTGGCCGGGCAGACCGGCGTGGAGATGGAGGCCCTCACCGCCGCCAGCGTTGCCGCGCTGACCCTCTACGACATGTGCAAGGCCGTGGACCGGGGCATGACCATCGAGTCCGTGCGGCTGCTGGAAAAGCTCGGTGGCAAGAGCGGCCACTACCAGGCGGAGGCATGACCATGATCCGTGTGCAGTACTTCGCCCGTTACCGCGAGGCTCTCGGCCTGGACGGCGAGCAACTGGCCTGGGACCCGGCCTTCGCCCGCCTCGACGACCTGCGCCAGCACCTCGTGGCACGCGGCGGCGTGTGGGCGGTGCTCGACGAGCAGAACCTCATGTGCGCCCGCAACCAGGAGCTGTGCAGCCTCGACGAGGCGCTGGCCGAAGGCGACGAAGTGGCCTTCTTCCCCACCGTGACCGGAGGCTGACATGGCCATTCGCGTGCAGAGCGCTGCCTTCGACCCGGGTGTTGAACTCAATGCCCTGCACGCCGCCAACGTCGGCGTCGGTGCGGTGGTGGGGTTCGTCGGCTACGTGCGGGACTTCAACGACGGTCAGGACGTGGCCGGGATGTTCCTCGAGCACTACCCGGGCATGACCGAGAAGGCGCTGCAGAAGATCGCCGACGAGGCCTCGGCCCGCTGGCCGCTGCTCAACATCGACATCCTCCACCGCATCGGCCGGCTGGAGCCGGGCGAGCCCATCGTCTTCGTCGGCACCGCCAGCGCCCACCGCCAGGCCGCGTTCGATGCGTGCAACTTCGTCATGGACTTCCTCAAGACCCGCGCGCCGTTCTGGAAGAAGGAGGACACCCCCGACGGCCCCCGCTGGGTCGAGGGCCGCTGCAGCGACCAGGCCGCCGCGAAGCGCTGGGATACCCCCGAGAGCTGAGGCTCAGCCCAGCTCGATGTACATCTTGAAGACGATGGGCATGAACATGGACGCCGTGCCCAGCCCCGTCAGCCACACCCCCCACTCCTTCTCCCGGTTGCTGAAGCCGATGCCCAGCAACAGGAAGCCCGCCACCAGCAGCGCGATCATCAGGTGTACGTGGTCCATGGCCTGCCTCTCCCGTTGGGTTGCCTGTAGGCAGCCTAGACGCCCCGTCGGGTCATGGCATGACCTGGGTCAGCCGTGCCGGCCATTGAGCGGCCGATTGACGATATGTACATAAAAGTCCAGAGTGGACTGAAATTCCAATAACAAGGTGTCGCTGTGCCGCGCGATCCCCTTTTCCTTCTCCACGCCGGGTACCTGCGCCAGCCGCAGGGGCCGGTCACTGCCCTCCTTCAACGCCCACCACGAAACGGCTCGCCCCTGAACGGCCGGGCCCACACATGCACAGCGGGAGTCGCACCATGAAGAAACTCGTCCTCCTTGGCAGCCTTGCCCTCGGCCTCCTGGCCTCCACCGTGTTCGCGGCCGACAAGCCGTTGCGCATCGGCATCGAGGCGGCCTACCCGCCCTTTGCTTACAAAACGCCCGACGGGCAGATCGCCGGCTTCGACTACGACATCGGCAACGCCCTGTGCGCGGAGATGAAGGTGCAATGCCAGTGGGTGGAGCAGGAGTTCGACGGGCTGATCCCCTCGCTGAAGGTGAAGAAGGTGGACGCCATCCTCTCGTCCATGACCATCACCGAGGAACGCCGCAAGTCGGTCGACTTCACCGGCAAGTACTACTACAGCCCCGCACGGCTGGCGATGAAGGCCGGTAGCAGCGTCGACGACGGCTTCGCCAGCCTGGCGGGCAAGACCGTCGGCACCCAGCGCTCCACCACCACCGACCGCTTCGCCACCGAGGTGCTGGAGCCCAAGGGCGTGAAGGTGGTGCGCTACAGCACCCAGAACGAGATCTACCTGGACCTGCTCTCCGGACGCCTGGACGCGGTGCTGGCCGACGTGTTCCCGCTCAACGAGGGGTTCCTCAAGACCGAGAACGGCAAGGGCTACGCCCTCGTCGGCCCGGTGCTGAACGACCCTCGCTACTTCGGCGAAGGCGCCGGCATCGCCGTGCGCAAGGGCGACACCGCACTGCGCGACAAGCTGGACGCCGCCATCAAGGCCCTGCGCGCCAACGGCACCTACCAGACGATCCAGGCGAAGTACTTCGATTTCGATATCTACGGGGATTGATCGGAAGCGAGGGATGCAGCAGACGTAGCCCGGACTTCAGTCCGGGTTTCGCGTGTATGTCCCGGGCTGAAGCCCGGGCTACGGGGCCGGCGCAACGAATGGACCCTACCTATCCGTTTCGGGTTCTTCCTTGAGTTCGCGCAGGTGCTTGTAGACCGTGGCGCGGCCCATGTTGAGGACGTTGGCCACATAGTTGGCGGCGCTCTTGCCCTTGAAGGCGCCCTCGGCATGCAGGGCCAGGACCAGCTCGCGCTTGTGCTCGCGGGTCAGCAGGTTGAGGCCGAGCTGGCGCTGGCGCATCCAGCTGTGGAGGAAGGTGTTGATGCGCTCCTGCCAGTCGTCGCGGAACAGCGCGTCCGGCTGCGGGATCAGCTTGCCGGGGGCGAGGAACAGGTCCAGCGCCGCCTTGGCCGACTCGAACAGGGAGATGTTCAGGTTGATGCACAGCACCGCCACCGGCTTGCCCTCGGCATCGCGCAGCACGGTGCTCACCGAGCGGATCTTCTGGCCGTCCCAGTTGAGCTTCTCGTAGGGGCCGATGTTCCGCTCCTCGACCCCTTCTTCGAGCATGTCTTCCAGGGCCGAATCGTCGCCCACCGAGCGCTTGGACAGGTTGTGGGCGATGTAGTCGATTGCCTGCGTGCGCAGGTCGTGCACGACCACTTCGGCGTGGGGGAAGAACAGCGTGGCGATGGCGTCGGCGATGGCCCGGTAGTTGTCCAGATCGGGGGCAGGGCTTGGCGTCATGCGGGGCTCCAGGGACGGGAAACGGCGCCGGCCCGGTGGCCGGCGCGGGGGAGTGTGGCCCAAAGCGCCGGGGCCGTCATCCCAGGCGGGCGGGGGCCAGCATCGCCTCGCTGAGACCGAAGCGGGCGAGGTGCTCGGGCAACGGCTGGCGGCGGATCAGCGCGGCGCTGGCCTCGCCCATGGCGGCGGAGGTCTGGATGCCGTAGCCACCCTGGCCGGCCACCCAGTAGAAGCCCGGCAGGCGGGGGTCGTAGCCAGAGACCAGGTCGCCGTCGGCGAAGAACGAGCGCAGGCCGGCCCAGGTGCGGGCGGGGCGGCGGATGTTCAGCAGGGTGTGCTCCTCGATCTGGTAGATGCCCAGGGCGATGTCCAGCTCTTCGGGCTGCACGTCCTGGGGCTCCACCGGGTCGGCGTTGGCCGGGGAGCCCAGCAGCATCCCTGCATCGGGCTTGAAGTAGAAGGATTCGTCGAGGCTCACCAGCGCCGGCCAGGCGTGGCAGTCCATGCCTTCCGGCGGGGCGAAGATGAACGCCGCCCGGCGCTTGGGCTGCAGGCCCAGGGGGCGGGCCCCGGCCAGCTCGGCGACGCGGTCGCACCAGGCGCCGGCGGCGTTCACCACCACGGGGGCGCTGAAGCGGCCGGCACGGCTGTCCACCTGCCAGGTGTCGCCATGGCGTTCGAGGGTGGCGACTTCGGCCCCGGTCAGTACCTCGCCGCCGTTGCGGCGGATGCCGCGCAGGTAGCCCTGGTGCAGGCCGTCGGTGTCGATGTCGGCGGCGCTGGGGTCGAGCATGGCGCCGTGGACCTTCTCCCGCCGCAGCACCGGTACCAGGCGGCAGGCTTCGTCGGCGTCCAGCAGGCGCACGTCGGGCACCTGTTCCCGGGCGCTGTCGAACTGGCGCTGGAGTTCGTCACGGTCTCCGGTGAAGTCCACCACCATCTCGCCCCGTGGGGTGAGGATCGGGTGTTCGCAGAAGCCTTCCGGCGGCGCATCGAAGAAGGCCCGGCTGGCTGCCGTGAGGGCACGCACCTGGGGTGTGCCGTAGGCCACGGTGTAGAGCGCGGCGGAGCGCCCGGTGGCGTGGTAGCCGGCGTGCTCTTCGCGCTCCAGCAGCACGACCCGGCCATGGCGCGACAGCCAGTAGCCGGTGGAGGCGCCGGCGATGCCGCCGCCGATGATGATGAAGTCCGCCTGGGTCATGCCGTTTCCTCGTTGCTGAGCCGGTACAGGGCGTGGGCCAGGGCGACGTCTTCCAGACCCAGGCCGATGGAGCGGAAGAATACCGGACGCTGGTAGTCCGGGCGGGGCGCGCGACCGGCCAGCAGCTCGGGCAGGTCGCCACGCAGGGCATCGACGGACCAACCGTGGTGTTCGGCCGCCAGTTGCATCTCCCCAGCGCTGGCGGGGGTGGTGGCGCGGTAGTCGCAGTACACGTCCATCGCGCCCAGGGCCTCGGGCGACACCTCGTGGGCGCGCGGGGCATTGGTGCTGATGGAGGTGACCAGCGGCGCATGGCCGAGGCTGTGCGGGTCCAGCACCGGCCCGGCGGAGGAGGTACAGAGCAGGATCACCCCGGCACCGGCCACGGCGTCGTCCTGCCGGGTGCAGAGGGTCACGCGCGGGTCCAGCGTGCGCAGGGCGTCGGCACGCTCCCCCTCGGCCTGCAGGCGGGGGGAGTGCACGCGGATGCGCTGCCAGGGCCGCAGGGCCAGGCAATGGCGGATGTGCGCGCGGGCCACGGCGCCGCTGCCGATCACGGCCAGCTCGGTGGCATCGGCCGGGGCCAGGGCATCCACCGCCAGCGCCGTGGTGGCGGCGGTGCGCTCGGTGGTGAGGGTGGCGGCGTCACAGAGCAGCAGCGGTTGGCCGTCCTGCATGGACATCAGCAGGGTCCAGGCGGTGACCACCGCACCCTGTGGCTTGGGCAGGTAGGGCGAGGTCTTGACCCCGTAGACCTGCTCGCGGGCCAGTACGCCGAGGTAGTTGATGAAGTCACCGCCTCCGGGGAACGGCACCAGTTGCTGGGGCGGCTGCACGGCCTCTCCGGCGGCGAGGTCGAGGAACATGCCGCGCAGGGCGGCCTGGACGTCGATCAGGGGCAGCAGGCGTTCGGCTTCGTGGGCGGGGATGACCCGGGGCAGGGCGCTGGACATGGTGGGACTCCGCTGTAAACAATTTGTCTATAGTGGAATTTATTGTATTGATCGGCAAGGGCCGGACGATGGAGGGCGAGGAAATGGTGAGGTTTTTACATCGGGCTGCAGGGGCTGAAATGAAAAAGGCGAAGCCCGGGGGCTTCGCCTTTTTCCGTCGCCTGGCGGCGGATCAGTGCTTGTTGCGCGGCACCGGCTTGAGCAGCTCGGCGGGCGGGGTTTCGCAGTTGATCTTGCGGCCCAACAGCTCTTCGATCGGCGGCAGGGCGAAGGCGTCGTCCTCACCGGCGAAGCTGATGGAGGTGCCGCTGGTGCCGGCGCGACCGGTACGGCCGATGCGGTGCACGTAGTCGTCCGGGTCTTCCGGCAGGGTGAAGTTGATCACGTGGCTGATGGCGTCGACGTGGATGCCGCGGCCGGCGACGTCGGTGGCGACGAGGACGCGGATCTTGCCTTCGCGGAAGCCTTCCAGGGTCTTGATGCGCTTGTGCTGGGGCACGTCGCCGGACATCTGGGCGGCACTGATGCCGTCCTTGGTCAGGCGCTCCTCGATGCGGCGCACCTCGTCCTTGCGGTTGGCGAAGACCATCACCCGCTCCCAGTTGTTCTGGGCGACCAGGTTGTAGAGCAGCTTGTACTTGTCGCTGCCGGCGACGGCATAGACGTGCTGCTCGACGGTGTCGCTGGCGACGTTCTCCGGCTCGATCTCGACGATGGCGGGGTCGACGGTCCACTGCTTGGCCAGGTTCATCACGTCTTCGGTGAAGGTGGCGGAGAACAGCAGGGTCTGGCGCTCGCCCTTGGGCGGGGTCTGGCGGATGATCTGGCGGACCTGGGGGATGAAGCCCATGTCGAGCATGCGGTCGGCTTCGTCCAGCACCATCACCTCGACCATGTCCAGGTGCACGTCGCCGCGCTGGTTGAAGTCCAGCAGGCGGCCGGGGGTGGCCACGAGGATGTCGCAGAAGCGCGACTCCAACTGCTTGAGCTGCTTGTCGAAGTCCATGCCGCCGACGAAGCTCATCACGTTCAGGCCGGTGTACTTGGTCAGGGCCTGGGCGTCCTTGGCGATCTGCACCACCAGCTCGCGGGTCGGCGCGATGATCAGCGCACGGGGCTCGCCCATGTAGCGCTCTTTCGGCGGCGGGGTCTGCAGCAGCTGGGTGATGATCGAGATCAGGAAGGCGGCGGTCTTGCCGGTGCCGGTCTGGGCGCGGCCGATGGCGTCCTGGCCCTTGAGGGTGAAGCCCAGTACGCCGGCCTGGATCGGGGTGCAGTAGGGGAAGCCGAGGTCGTGGATGGCGTGCATCAGGCTCGGGGCGAGCTTGAAGTCGTGGAAGCGGGTCTTGCCTTCCATCGGCTCGACCACGAAGTCTTCCAGCTTCCAGGTGTCCACCGGCTTGGGCGCGCGCTCACGGCGCGGCTTCTCGCTGCGTGGCTTCTCGCCGCGGGGCTTGTCGGTCTTGGGCTTGTCGGCGCGGGGGGCGTCGGCGGTCTTCTCGGCGCGCGGTTTGCGCTCGCCACGGGGGGCGTTGTCGCGGGCCGGCTTCTCGGCGCGTGGCGCCTGTTGCGCCGGTACGGGGCTGTTTTCACCTTCGCGGGTGGGGGTGGCCGGTGCGCTGGGTGCGCTCCCGGCAAAGGGCGCTTCGCCCTTGCCGAATATCTTTTTGAGTGCTTTGAGCACGGTCATCTCGTCGATTGGTTAAGGAGTGAACGGGCGCCAGTGTAAAGCAAGAAGCCATCGCGGCGAAGGCCCCGGACTTTCCGGGGCCTGCAGCCTCACTCGGTGGGCAGGCTTGCCAGCAGCAGGCGGCGCACGTTGCCGCCCATGATGGCGGCGATCTCGTCCTGGCTGAAGCCGGCCTTCTGCAGGCCTTCGGTCAGCAGGGCCAGGCCGCTGGTGTCGAACGGGGTGTGCACGGTGCCGTTGAAGTCCGAGCCCAGGGCGACGTGCCGGACGCCCGCCCGGTCGGCAGTGTAGCGGATGGCCTTGACGATGGCGTCCACCGAGGTGTCGCAGACGGCGGCGTCCCAGTAGCCGATGCCGATCACCCCGCCGGTGGCGGCGATCCGTTTGATGTGCTCGTCGCTGAGGTTGCGCGGTCCCTTGCAGGTGCCCTCGACACCGGTGTGGGAGACCAGCACCGGACGCTCGGCGATCTTCAGCACGTCATCGATCAGGGCGCGGGAGGCGTGGGCCAGGTCCACCACCATGTGCTTCTCTTCGAGGCGGGCGATGACCCGGCGGCCGAAGCGGGTCAGGCCGCCCTTTTCCATGCCGTGGGCGGAGCCGCCGACCTCGTTGTCGAAGAAGTGGGTCAGCCCGGTGATGCGAAAGCCCGCGTCATACAGCCGGTCGACGTTCTCCAGCTTGCCTTCCAGCGGGTGCAGGCCTTCGGTGGCGAGGATCGCGGCGACCCGCTGCGGGTCCTTCTGCCAGGCGGCGAGGAAGCCTTCCAGATCGCCCCGGGTGCGCACCAGCACCAGCTTGCCGTCGCTGCGGCGGGCGGCGTCCTCCAGTTTCTCGCCCTGGTACAGCGCGCGCTCCAGCAGGCTGTGCCAGGTGCGTGCCGGCCAGCGCTGGGCCATGGCCAGCAGCGTGATGTTGTCGCTGTCGCTGTCGTTCTTCTCGTAGTTGATGCCGCGCGGCGTCTTGGTGACGGTGGAGAACACCTGCAGGCCGACGTGGCCTTCCAGCAGGCGCGGCAGGTCGCTGTGGCCGTAGTCGTGGCGCTCCAGCAGGTCGCGCTGCCAGAGCAGGGCGTCGTCGTGCAGGTCGGCGACGAACAGGGTCTTGTGCAGGTCGGTGGCACCGGCGCCGGCCTGGTAGGGGCCGGGCTGGGCCACGGTGTTCATCCGCCGGTCCAGCAGGTTGGGCAGGGTGAAGAACACGGCCAGACCGAGCACGGCCAAGACGGCCAGCGCGATGAGGACTTTGCGCATGGGAGCATCCCGCTTCTGTTGTTGTGGAGGCGCACTCTAGCAAGCCGTCGGGGCCGATGCAGCGGGGCTCAGCCGCTAAGGCAGTTTCGTCCCCGCATCTTGGCGTCATAGAGGGCCTGGTCGGCCCGGGCGATCAACGACTTGAGGTCGTCGCGCGGGGCCATTTCGGTGAGCCCGATGGAGACGGTGACGCCGGGCAGGACGCCGACCGGTGAATAAAAGGAAGCGATCTGCTCCAGGCTGGCGCGCAGGCGCTCGCCGATGCGGCGGGCCTCGTCCAGGGCGATGTCCGGCAGGAGGATGACGAACTCCTCGCCGCCGAAGCGCGACATGCTGTCCTTCGGCCGCAGCTGGTTGCGCAGGGTATGGGCCACCAGGCACAGCGCATAGTCGCCGGCCAGGTGGCCGTGGCGGTCGTTGTAGGCCTTGAAGTGGTCCACATCCAGCATCAGCAGGCACAGCGGCTGGCCATTGAAGGCGCAGCGGGTGCTCTCGCGGGCGTAAACGTGTTCCAGCCAGCGCCGGTTGTAGAGGCCGGTGAGGGTGTCGACGTTGGCGTTCTGCTCGGTGTCGAGGATGACCCGGTTGCCACCGCGCACCCGCTCGCAGAGCAGCTCCAGCAGGTTCTGCATCATCTGCGGGGATTGCTGGAACAGCTTCAGCAGCGCCTCCCGGTGCAGGCGCAGCACGGTGCTGGGCTCGGCGGCCACCACATAGGCAGACGGGTGCTCGTGGTCGATGAAGCTGATTTCCCCGGCGCAGTCACCGACGCCCAGGGTGGACATGGGCTGGTTGTCCAGCGAACCGAGGTAGACCTGCAGGGCGCCGCGCACCACCAGGTAGAGGTACTGGTTGCGGTCGAAGGGGGAGAGCAGCACTTCGCCCTGTTCCAGGTCGTAGGCGGTGAATTCGCGCAGGACCTGACGGAGGCTGTGGACGGCGACGTTCTGGAACAGCCGCTGGTCCTTCAACTGCTGCACATCGGCCTGCCAATGGGCGTTCTTCATGGATCACCTCCATCACGGAGGCCAACGGAAGGAGACATTGCAGAACGGTCCGTGTCATCGCGGGAATTGCATGACCCGACATTATTGCTGGGCCGAAGCGCTTTCAACGCACGCCGGAAGTCGGGCCGACCGGTGGCCGGCGAAAATCCGAAAGGCGTCACAAACCGGCCATTCCATCGGCCGGTTGCGGGATGGGGAAGCCCCCGTCCGGGTGGTCCGGGGGCGCTGGATTTCAGTCCGCGAGGTACAGCGCGTAGCGCACGGCAAAGCCGGCCAGGCCCTGTTCCAGAGCGGCGCGTCGGGCATCGTCCAGGCCCGGTACATGAATGTGCGCCAGTTGGCCGTGGCGGTCATCGCTGCGCACCTCGACCCGTATACCGGGGGCGATTTCAGCCAGGCGTTCTTCGAGCACGCGCCGGATGGCGTCGTGGCGCAGGGCCGGCTTGAAGGTCTTGCCCACCGCCGTGACCGGCAGCGCGTCGATGATCCACACATCCTTGGGTATCGCGGCGCGCTCCGGCACATGGGCGGCGGCGTGGGCCAGCAGTTCGTCCTCGCTGGCCTGCTGCCCGGGCTTGAGCTGCACGTAGGCCACCGGCAGTTCGCCGGCCTTCTCGTCGGGCTTGCCGACGGCGGCGGCCATGGCCACGGCGGGGTGGCCGTGGAGGGCCTCCTCGATCATCTGCGGGTCGATGTTGTGGCCGCCGCGGATGATCAGGTCCTTGCTGCGGCCGGTCAGCCATATATAGCCGTCGGCATCCATGCGACCCAGGTCGCCGGTGTTGAACCAGTCGCCGTCGACCCAGATGCCGGCGTTCTTGCCGGCCTGCAGGTAGCCCTTGAACACCGTCACGCCGCGCAGGCAGACGTTGCCGATCTCGTTGGCAGCGGCATCGCGCAGGTAGTGGCCGTCCTCGTCCAGCACCTTGATGCTCACCTCGCAGTAGGGCATGCGCAGGCCGATGGAGCCGGGGCGGCGCTCACCGGCATTGGGGTTGCCGCAGCTGCCGCAGGTGCCTTCGGTGAGGCCGTAGCCTTCGATGAGCGTGAGGCCGGTCTTGGCCTCGAACTGGCGGATCAGCTCCACCGGCATCGGCGCGGCGCCACACAGGGCGTAGCGCAGGCTGGACAGGTCATGCCCCTCGCTGGGCACCTGCAGCAGGCCGGCGTAGATGGTGGGCACGCCGCTGAAGAAGCTCACCCGGTAGCGCTCGATGACCTTCCAGAAGTTCTGGATCAGCGTGGTGTTGCGGTAGCCCTGGGGCGTAGCCAGCAGCACCTGGGCGCCGACGAAGAAGGGCGCCAGGCCGGTGACCATCACGCCGTTGACGTGGAACAGCGGCAGGCCGCAGAGCGTCACGTCCTGCGGGCCGAGGTGGATGGTGTAGGCGAGGATCATCGCCATCGCCACCTCGTTGCGGTGGCTGTGCGGCGCCAGCTTCGGCGTACCGGTGGTGCCGCCGGTGTGGAAGTACGAGGCGATGTCGTCCGGGGCGATCACCCGGCCGCTTTCCAGGTGGTCGGCCGGGCAGTCGGCGATCAGCGTGTCGAAGTCCAGCACGCCCTCCGGCAGCGGGCCGCGCTGGGCCTTGAGGGCACTGCGCTGGGGTTCCGGCAGGTAGTTGGCCAGGTCCACGGTGACGATGGCCTTGAGCGAGCCGAGGTGCTCGCGCAGGCCGGCCACCTTGTCCCACAGGTCGGTGCCGGGGAAGGGCGCCAGGGTCACCAGCACCTCGGAGTCGGCCGCGCGGACCAGCTCGGCGATGTGCTCGGGCTCCAGCAGCGGGTTGATGGCATTGACGATGCCCGCCGCCTCGCCGCCCCACAGGGTGAAGTGGGTGTGGGGCAGGTTCGGCAGCAGGAACGACACCGCCTTGCCCGGGTGCACGCCCAGGCGGTGGAAGGCGTTGGCGGTACGGGTGACCTGGGCCAGCAGCTCGGCATAGGTGAGCTGCCAGGGCGCTTCCTCGGCGCTCCCCTGGAGCAGGAAGCTCATCGCGGTGGCGTCGGGGCTGCGCTCGGCGCTCTGGCGGATCAGCTCGTAGGTGCTGGCGGGCATGCCGCGCTCTTCGAGCGGGGTGCGCTCGATCGCTTCGATGTCGCGCAGGGTGACGATGGGCGTGATGGGCGTCTGGGTCATGGCCGGATTCTTGTAGGTTGTTCGGGTCAGCGGACGAGGCGCTCGGCCAGCCAGGCGCCGATGTCGCGCACTTCCTCGGGCAGTACTTCGTGGCCCATGGGGTAGTCGTGCCAGGTCACCGGCACGCCGGCGGCGGCGAGCTTGTCGTGGGCGGCACGGCCCATGGCCGGGGGCACCACGTCGTCGAAGGTGCCATGCAGGCAGAGGGCCGGCAGTTGGAGTTTTGTATCCGCCAGCTCCAGCGCATCAGGGAAGGTGGGCGCATAGGTGGACAGCGCCATCACTCCGCCCAGCGGACCGTTCCAGCGCAGGAAGGCGGTGTGCAGCACCACTGCGCCGCCCTGGGAGAAGCCGGCGAGGATGATCCGCGCGGGGTCGACGCCCGCATCGCGCTGGCCTTCGATCAGGTCGATCACCATCTGCGCCGAGGCTTCCAACTGGTCCTGGTCGATGGCCCGCGCCGGGGTCATGGCGAGGATGTCGTACCAGGACGGCATGGCCCAGCCGCCGTTGATGGTCACGGCGCGGGTCGGCGCCTGAGGCAGGATGAAGCGGGTGCCGGTGTGTTGCTGCTGCAGGGCCTCGGCCACCGGCTGGAAGTCGTAACGGTCCGCCCCCAGGCCGTGCAACCAGATGACGCACGAATCGACGGAGTGTGTAGGTTCCAGGATCAGGGATTCACGCATGTGGGGCTCCGATTTGGGGCGTGTGCACCAGTGTGGTGCTGGCGCATTGCGAGGTTGTGGTCTATCTGTGAAGAACATGTCGCACCGTCAAAACTTTTCCTATTGACCTATCGGAAGAGTCTTTCGGGAAGAATGCTGGTACGGGCCTTGCTAAGGCCGTAGCAGACTGCTGGCACCGGCCGTGAGGTAACACTCCGGGCGGCGGCCCAACGGGTTGGGGAACGGCTCGCCGTGCCCTTGCAAGCGTCCGCTGGCTGCGGGGTTCCGCGAAGCCTGTGGACGAAAATCCGTCTCCAGCCCATTCGACCAATGGGCGGGGAAGGCACGGGACGAGTGGAGCGGTGCATCCCGGCTTTCCTTGGGTCCGATTCCCCGGTTGGCCGCCCAGGCGGTTGAACCTGCCTCACGAGGGTACGGCGGTAGGACCGAGACTCCAACACAAATAAAAGCAACTGGAGGTTTTGATGAAGATGGTGAAATCCACCCTGGCTGTGCTGACCGCAGCTACTGTGCTCGGCGCCAGTGGTTTCGTGCAGGCCGGCGCCACCCTGGACGCAGTGAAGAAGAAAGGCTACGTGCAGTGCGGCATCAGTGACGGCCTCCCGGGCTTCTCCTACGCCGATTCCAAGGGCGAGTACAAGGGCATCGACGTGGACGTCTGCCGTGCCGTTGCCGCTGCAGTCTTCGGCGACGCCAGCAAGGTCAAGTACAGCCCCCTGACCGCCAAGGAGCGCTTCACCGCGCTGCAATCCGGCGAAGTGGACATCCTCTCCCGCAACACCACCTGGACCAGCTCCCGCGACGCGGCGATGGGCCTGAACTTCACCGGCGTGACCTACTACGACGGCCAGGGCTTCCTGGTGAACAAGAAGCTGGGCGTTTCCAGCGCCAAGGAACTGGACGGCGCCACCGTGTGCATCCAGGCCGGCACCACCACCGAGCTGAACCTGTCCGACTACTTCCGCGCCAACAACCTGAAGTACACCCCCATCACCTACGACACCTCCGACGAGAGCGCCAAGTCCCTCGAATCCGGCCGTTGCGACGTGCTGACCTCCGACCAGTCCCAGCTCTATGCGCAGCGCATCAAGCTGGCCGCGCCGAACGAGTACGTGGTACTGCCGGAAGTCATCTCCAAGGAGCCCCTCGGCCCGGCCGTGCGCCAGGGTGACGAAGAGTGGTTCGACATCGTGCGCTGGACCCTGTTCGCTCAACTGAACGCCGAGGAACTGGGCATCGACTCGAAGAACGTCGTGGAAACCGCCAAGTCCACCAAGAACCCCGATATCGCCCGCCTGCTGGGCGCCGAGGGTGATTTCGGCAAGGACCTCAAGCTGCCGAAGGACTGGGCCGTGCAGATCGTCAAGCAGGTCGGCAACTACGGCGAAATCTTCGATCGCAACGTCGGCGCCGGCAGCGACCTGAAGATCGAACGCGGCCTCAACGCTCTGTGGAACAAGGGCGGTCTGCAGTACGCACCGCCGGTGCGCTGACCGACCACGCTGCCGCCTGCGGAGGCGGGCGGCAGCGTTCCGTTCCAATCGTCGAGGGCTGTCATGCACAACACTTCCCAAGCCCCGCGTGCCCGAGGGTCAGTACTGACCGATCCCAAGGTGCGCGCGTGGCTCTTCCAGATCATCGCCGTGGTCGCCGTCGTGGGCTTCGGCTGGTTCCTCTTCCATAACACCCAGGTCAACCTCGAGAAGCGCGGAATCCTTTCCGGCTTCGGCTTTCTCGACCAGAGCGCCGGCTTCGGCATCTCCCAGCACCTGATCGACTACCAGGAAAGCGACACCTACGGGCGCGTCTTCTTCATCGGCCTGCTCAACACCCTGCTGGTGACGGTGATCGGCATCATCCTCGCCACCATCCTCGGCTTCATCCTGGGCGTGGCCCGGCTGTCGCCCAACTGGCTGGTGCGCAAGCTGGCCACCGTGTACATCGAGACCTTCCGCAACATCCCGCCGCTGCTGCAGATCTTCTTCTGGTACTTCGCGGTGATGCTGCCCATGCCCGGGCCGAAGCAGAGCCTCAGCCTGGCCGACACCTTCTTCATCAACAACCGGGGCGTGTACATGCCCTCGCCCAGCATGGCCGACGGCTTCTGGCCTTTCGCCATTGCCGTGCTGCTGTGCCTGGTGGCCACCTATGCCCTGTGGCGCTGGGCCCGCAAGCGCCAGGACGAGACCGGCCAGCGCTTCCCCGTGCTGCTCAGCGGCATCGCCCTGCTGGTGCTGGTACCCGGCCTCAGTGCCCTGCTGATCGGCAGCCCCTTCCACTGGGAGGTGCCGCACCTGGCAGGCTTCAACTTCCGTGGCGGCTGGGTGGTGATCCCCGAACTGGTGGCGCTGATGATGGCGCTGTCCATCTACACCGCCGCCTTCATCGGCGAGACCGTGCGCGCCGGCATCCAGGCCGTCAGCCACGGCCAGACCGAAGCCGCCCACTCCCTGGGCCTGCGCCCCGGCCTGACCCTGCGCCTGGTCATCGTGCCCCAGGCCCTGCGGGTGATCATCCCGCCGCTCACCAGCCAGTACCTGAACCTGGCGAAGAACTCGTCCCTGGCGGCTGGCATCGGCTACCCCGACATGGTCTCGCTGTTCGCCGGCACCACGCTCAACCAGACCGGCCAGGCCATCGAGGTGATGGGCATCACCATGAGCGTCTACCTGGCCATCAGCATCAGCATTTCGCTGCTGATGAACGCGTACAACAAGCGCATCGCGCTGATCGAGCGGTGAGGGCACAGCCATGAACACCCATACCTTCAAGCCCGATCTGCCGCCGCCGAGCAACGTCGTGGGGCCGCTCGCCTGGCTGCGCCACAACCTGTTCGCCAGCCCGCTGCACGTCGTGCTCACCCTGCTGTCGCTGTACCTGCTGTGGCTGATCCTCCCGCCGTTGCTGAACTGGGCGGTGATCCACGCCACCTGGAGCGGCACCACCCGCACCGACTGCACCGGCGAGGGCGCCTGCTGGGTCTTCATCCAGCAACGCTTCGGCCAGTTCATGTACGGCTTCTACCCCAGCGAGCTGCGCTGGCGGGTGGACGTCACCGTGTGGCTGGCGATCATCGGCGCCGCGCCGCTGTTCCTGAAGAAGATGCCCCGCAAGGCCCTGTACGGCATCGGCTTCCTGGTGGTCTACCCGCTGCTGGCCTTCTGGCTGCTGCACGGCGGCCTGGGTCTGCAGGAAGTGCCTACCAGCCGCTGGGGCGGCCTGATGCTGACCCTGGTGATCGGCTACGTCGGCATCGCCGGTGCCCTGCCGCTGGGCATCCTGCTGGCCCTGGGGCGGCGCTCCCAACTGCCGGCGATCAAGGTCATCTGCGTGACCTTCATCGAGTTCTGGCGCGGCGTGCCGCTGATCACCGTGCTGTTCATGTCCTCGGTGATGCTGCCGCTGTTCCTGCCCGAGGGCATGAACCTCGACAAGCTGCTGCGCGCGCTGGTGATGGTGATCTTCTTCGAGGCGGCCTACGTCGCCGAAGTGGTCCGGGGCGGCCTGCAGGCCATTCCCAAGGGCCAGTACGAAGCCGCCGCCGCCCTCGGCCTGGGCTACTGGCGCAGCACCGCGCTGGTGATCCTGCCGCAGGCGCTCAAGCTGGTCATCCCCGGCATCGTCAACACCTTCATCGCCCTGTTCAAGGACACCAGCCTGGTGATCATCATCGGCCTGTTCGACCTGCTCAACAGCATCAAGCAGGCGACCACCGACCCCAAATGGCTGGGCATGTCCACCGAAGGCTACGTATTCGCCGCCCTGATCTACTGGATCTTCTGTTTCAGCATGTCGCGCTACTCCATGCGCCTCGAACACAAGCTGAACACCGGGCACAAGCGTTAGGAGAGAGATTCGAATGAGTGAAGCCATCCAGAAAGACGCTGCTGCGCCGATCATCCAGCTGCAGGGCGTGAACAAGTGGTACGGGCAGTTCCATGTGCTCAAGGACATCAACCTGAACGTCAAGCCGGGCGAGCGCATCGTGCTGTGCGGCCCCTCGGGCTCGGGCAAGTCCACCACCATCCGCTGCATCAACCGCCTGGAAGAGCATCAGCAGGGCCGCATCGTCGTCGACGGCACCGAGCTGACCAACGACCTGAAGCAGATCGAGACCATCCGCCGCGAAGTGGGCATGGTGTTCCAGCACTTCAACCTGTTCCCGCACCTCACCGTGCTGCAGAACTGCACCCTGGCACCCATGTGGGTGCGCAAGATGCCCAAGCGCCAGGCCGAAGAGATCGCCATGCACTACCTGGAGCGCGTGCGCATCCCCGAACAGGCCCACAAGTTCCCCGGCCAGCTCTCCGGCGGCCAGCAGCAGCGCGTGGCCATCGCCCGCGCCCTGTGCATGAAGCCGAAGATCATGCTGTTCGACGAACCCACCTCCGCCCTCGACCCCGAGATGGTGAAGGAAGTGCTCGACACCATGGTCGGCCTCGCCCAGGACGGCATGACCATGCTCTGCGTGACCCACGAGATGGGCTTCGCCCGCACCGTGGCGGACCGGGTGATCTTCATGGACAAGGGCGAGATCGTCGAACAGAACGAACCCAACGCCTTCTTCGACAACCCGCAGAACGAGCGCACCAAGCTGTTCCTCGGGCAGATCCTGCACTGATCGCCAGCACGACACGAAAAGGGGCCTCCGGGCCCCTTTTTCATTTTCTGGGCTGAAAGGCTTCGCGAGCAGAGCTCGCTCCCACAGACCGGCGTGTCGCCCGTCGGGTTGCAGGGTGGATGGCGCTTTTTCCATCCACCCGTGGCGTTCGCCGTGACCCGCATGGTGGACCGGTGAAGCGCGGTCCACCCTACGTCCCGACAAGGATCGCCTTTGCTGTGATGAGCAGTCGGAAGCCCTATCGAGCTCGCGTCGCCAAGGCAGATTGACAGGGAATGGCCTACGGTCCGGCTGGACACGAGTAGCCCGGACTTCAGTCCGGGAAAGCCGGCTACTCCGTTCCTGTGTTTAAAAGCTTCGCGAGCAGAGCTCGCTCCCACAGACCGGCGTGTCGCCAGTCGGGTTGCAGGGTGGATAGCGCTTTTTCCATCCACCCGTGGCGTTCGCCGTGACCCCGCATGGTGGACCGGTGAAGCGCGGTCCACCCTACGTCCTGACAAGGATCGCCTGTGCCGTGATGAGCAGTCGCAAGCCCTATCGAGCTCGCGTCGCCAAGGCAGATTGACAGGGAATCTCCTACGGTCCGGCTGGACACGAGTAGCCCGGACTTCAGTCCGGGAAAGCCGGCTATTCCATTTCTGGGCTGAAAGGCCTCGCGAGCAGAGCTCGCTCCCACAGACCGGCGTGTCGCCCGTCGGGTTGCAGGGTGGATGGCGCTTTTTCCATCCACCCGTGGCGTTCGCCGTGACCCGCATGGTGGACCGGTGAAGCGCGGTCCACCCTACGTCCTGACAAGGATCGCCTTTGCTGTGATGAGCAGTCGCAAGCCCTATCGAGCTCGTGTCGCCAGAGCGGATTGACAGGGAATGGCCTACGGTCCGGCTGGACACGAGTAGCCCGGACTTCAGTCCGGGAAAAACGGCCACTCCATACGGTGCATGACGCGGATCACGCCTGTTCCCGCAAGCGCCGCCGGAAGGCCCCCGGCGTTTCCCCGCACACCTGCTTGAACAGCTTGGCGAAGGTCGCCCGGTCGCCGTAGCCCACCTGTGCCGCCACCTGTTCCAGGGAGCGGCCCGGGTGGCGCAGGGCGAGTTGGGCGGCGCCGATGCGCAGGCGTTGCACGTACTCGTTCGGGGTCAGCCCGGTCACCGTGCGGAAGCGCCGCAGCAGGGTGCGGGTCGAGCAGTGGGCTCGCACCGCCAGGCCCGGCAGGTCGATGGGCTCGGCGTAGTGGGCCTGCAGCCAGGCCAGCAAGGCGCCCAGTTGCGGGTCGTCCAGGCCGGCCTCGGGCACCAGTGGGGCGAAGCGGTTCTGGCCGCCACGCTCGCGCTCCACCACCAGCGCGCTGGCCACCCGCTGGGCCAGCCACTCGCCGGCGTGCCGGGCGATCAGGTGCAGGCACAGGTCCAGCCCGGCCTGGGCGCCGCCGGAGCAGAAGCGCTCGCCATCCTCGGTGTACAGCGCATCCGCCTCCAGCCGCACCCCGGGGAAGCGTTGGCGAAAGGCGCCGGCCAGGGCCCAGTGGGTGGTGGCACGCCGGCCCTCCAGCAGCCCGGCGGCACCGAGCAGGAAGGCGCCGCTGCACAGGCTGGCCACCTGCTGCCGGGCGGGCCGCTGTGCCAGCCAGCGCAGCAGCTCCGGGTTGGCGGTGATGGCGCGTTCCACCGCGCTGCCAGTGGCCGGCAGCATCACCAGGCGCGCGCCTTCGGCCAGGCCCAGGTCGCCATCCACGCGGATGCTGGCCATGCCCAGGTCCACCGGCTGGCCATCGCGGCTCACCCGCAGCACCTCGAACAGCGCCTCGCCCGCCAGGCCATTGGCCAGGCGGAAGGCGTCGTCCGCCATGGCCAGGCTGGAGCAGACCGTCTGGGGGCAGACCAGCAGGGCGATTCGGATCATCACAAGGCTCGGTACGGGGGAGGGAAGGGTGGCGATTATTGCCACAAAGATGGCGATACAGCCAATCGCCGGCCAGCGGAAAGGCGTCGATACTCTCCTCACCCCACTTGCCGCGAGCCGCCCCATGAGCCACCCCAACGCCGCCCTCATCGAACGCTTCTACCGCGCATTCCAGGCCCTGGACGCCGAGACCATGGCCGCCTGCTACGCCGCCGACGTGCGCTTCGCCGACCCGGTGTTCACCGACCTGCGCGGCAGCGAGGCGGCGGACATGTGGCGCATGCTGACCCAGCGCGCCCAGGCCTTCTCCCTGACCTTCGACGGTGTCGAGGCCGATGACCACGAGGGCCGCGCGCGCTGGGTCGCCACCTACCTGTTCAGCCAGACCGGGCGCACCGTGGTCAACCGCATCGAGGCGCACTTCCGCTTCGAGAACGGCCTGATCGTCGAGCACCGCGACAGCTTCGACCTGTGGCGCTGGGCCCGCCAGGCCCTCGGCGCCAAGGGCCTGCTGCTGGGCTGGCTGCCGCTGGTGCAGGCGGCGATCCGCCGCCAGGCCGCCCACGGGCTGGCGGCCTGGCGCGCCAACCACTGAGCCGCCGGAGCCGGGGGGCGCGATGCCCCCCGGGCAACCTGCTAAGCTCGCCGGCGGATTGTTCACCGGTAACTCCTCCATGATCAGGCTCTACCAGTTCCCTGCCGGGTTCGATGTGCCCAACGTCAGCCCCTTCTGCCTCAAGCTGGAGACCTTCATGCGCCTGGCCGGCGTGCAGTACCAGGTGCGTGCGCTCCGCGACCCGCGCAAGGCCCCCAAGGGCAAGCTCCCCTACATCGACTTCGACGGCGAGCTGATCGCCGACAGCGCCATCATCCAGCGGGTGCTCACCGAACGCCTGCACCTGGAACTCGACCAGCACCTCGACGCCGAGGCTCGTGGCCGCGCGGTGGCCGTCGCCCGCCTGTGCGACGACCACCTCTATTGGCTGCTGGTGTACTTCCGCTGGCTGGAGCCGGAGGGCTGGCAGCAGACCCGTCAGGCCTTCTTCGGCCACCTCGGCCCGGCGCTGCTGACGCTGATCACCCCGCTGATCCAGCGCCGCGTCAGGGCCGACCTGAGCGCCCAGGGCTTCGCCCGCCACGAGCGGGAAGACCTGCTCACCTTCGCCCGGGAAGACCTGCAGGCCCTCACCGACCTGCTTGGCGACGCCCCGTTCTTTGGCGGCGACCGCCCCTGCAGCGCCGACGCCTCCGCCTACGGCGTGCTGGCCAACCTGGTGTTCTGCTCCCTGCAGACCCCGCTCAACCGCCTGACGCGGGAATACCCCGTGCTGGTGGACTACTGCCAGCGCCTGCGAGCCGTGGCCTGGGCATGAGTGCAGCGCCACCCCGGCCCTGGTTCGTCTACCTGGTGCGTGCGTTGAACGGTGCGTTGTACTGCGGCATCAGCGACCACCCGCTGCGCCGCTTCGAGCAGCACCAGAGCGGCAAGGGCGCGCGCTTCTTCCACTCCAGCCCGGCCCAGGCGCTGGTCTACGTCGAGGTCTGTGCCAGCAAGGGCGACGCGCTGCGCCGTGAGCGCGCCATCAAGGCCCTGAGCAAGCGCGCCAAGGAGGCGCTGGTGGCGGCCTGCATCAGCGAGGCTGATGGCCTGTCATGCCCGTTGGGCAATAGGCCGTAGCGCGCTGGCCGGTTAAGCTGCGGCTCCCACGCCACCCGATGGAGCGCGCCATGCACGAGCTGATCCTGCACCACTATCCCGCCTCGCCCTTCGCCGAAAAGGTCCGCCTGATGCTGGGCTTCAAGCAGTTGTCCTGGCGCTCGGTGCACATTCCCCGGGTGATGCCCAAGCCCGACCTGATGGCCCTGACCGGCGGCTACCGCAAGACGCCGGTGCTGCAGGTGGGTGCCGACATCTACTGCGACACCGCCCTGATCGCCCGTCGCCTGGAACAGGAGAAGGCCGTCCCGGCGCTGCTGCCCGATGCCCACGCCTTCAACATCGCCAGCTTCTGCCACTGGGTGGACGCGGTGATCTTCCAGCACGCCGTGGCCCTGGTATTCCAGCCCGAATCGGCCGCCGTGCGCTTCGCCGGTCTGCCGCCGGAGGCGATCAAGGCCTTCATGGCCGACCGCGCCGCGCTGTTCAGCGGCGGCACCAGCAGCCGCCTGCCACTGGAGGTGGCCCGGCACAACTGGCCCACCTTCATGGCCCGGGTCCAGGCGCAACTGGCCGCCGGCGGCGATTTCCTGTTCGGCGAGCCGAGCATGGCCGACTTCTCCCTGGCCCACTGCCTGTGGTTCCTCAAGGGCACCCCGGTCACCGCCCCGCTGGTGGATGACTACCCGGAGGTCGCCGCCTGGCTGGGCCGCGTGCTCGGCTTCGGCCATGGCGCCTCCAGCCAACTGAGCGCCGCCGAAGCCATCGAAATCGCCCGCGCCGCTGAACCGGCCCCGCTGCCGGCCGAGCCCTTCAGCGACGCCAATGGCCTGGTAGCCGGCCAGGCGGTCAGCATCGCCGCCACCGACTACGGCGTCGACCCGGTGGAAGGCGAGCTGCTGTTCGTCGGCCTGGAAAGCCTCATCCTGCGCCGCGAGGACGACCGCGCCGGGGTGGTCCATGTGCACTTCCCGCGGGTCGGTTTCCGCATTGAGGCGCGCTGACAACACCGAGCCTCCCGCGTCAGCGAACAACAAAAAGCCCGGCGATGTGCCGGGCTTTTTGTTGGGTCATTGAGTTTCTTCAGCGACTACTTTCCGGCGTTCTGTACCTTGAGCCCCTCTCTTATGGGACAGAGGCGCTAGCCAAGTGCGCACACAGAACTGGTGCCAGGTTCGCGAAGATAGGGCGGCGAAAATGCCCCTTCAGGAGGCCGAGTGGAATCGTCGTGAAAGGGGTTGAGCGACATGGATGTCGCGAGAGCGCTGCCGGGCCAGGGATGGCCCGTCAGCGCGTGCCCCTGGAACGACGATGTAGCGAGGGGACCCGACGGAGTCGGGCCGTATGCAGGGGCAAGCCCTTTTGACCCCTTTTGGGGGCGACTGCCAAAAGGGGCTCGCCCGGGAGGGCGAAACCAAAGACTTCAGCAGAACTCGGAAACCAACCGGGCGTTACAACACCAGCACACAGCCTTATTGGCGCCTAGACCTAGTCCTTGCGGCGCTTGAGCTGATCCTTCAACTGGGTCGGCACCTGCCGGATGATCAGCATGTCGCGGCCCTCGTCGTACTCGATCTTCGAACCCAGCAGGTGGGCCTCGAAGCTGATGGACAGGCCCTCGGCTCGGCCGGTGAAGCGCTGGAACTGGCTGAGGGTGCGCTTGTCCGGCGGGATCTCCGGGGACAGGCCGTAGTCCTTGTTGCGGATGTGCTCGAAGAACGCGCGCGGGCGGTCCTCGTCGATCAGCCCGGACAGCTCTTCCAGGGTGATGGCCTCGCCCAGCTTGGCCTGGGTGGTGGCGTAGTCCACCAGGGTCTTGGTCTTCTCGCGGGCCTGTTCCTCGGCCAGGTCCTCCTGCTCGACGAAGTCGCTGAAGGCCTTGAGCAGGGTGCGGGTCTCGCCCGGGGCGTCGACGCCTTCCTGGCAGCCGATGAAGTCGCGGAAGTAGTCCGAGACCTTCTTGCCGTTCTTGCCCTTGATGAAGGAGATGTACTGCCTGGACTGCGCGTTGTTGCGCCATTCCGAGAGGTTGATGCGTGCCGCCAGGTGCAACTGGCCCAGGTCCAGGTGGCGGGCCGGGGCCAGCTCCAGGGACTCGGTCACCGTCACCCCTTCGCTGTGGTGCAGCAGGGCGATGGCCAGGTAGTCGGTCATGCCCTGCTGGTAGTGGGCGAACAGCACGTGGCCGCCGGTGGAGAGGTTGGACTCGTCCATCAGCTTCTGCAGGTGCTCCGCCGCCTGGCGGGTGAAGGGCGCGAACTCGCCGCCTTCCAGGTAGGCCTTCAGCCAGCCGCTGAAGGGGTAGGCGCCGGACTCCTCGTGGAAGAAGCCCCAGGCCTTGCCCTGCTTGGCGTTGTAGCTGTCGTTGAGGTCGGCCAGCAGGTTCTCGATGGCCTTGGACTCGGCCAGCTCGCTGTCGCGCGTGTGCAGGGTGGAGGCGCTGCCGTCGGGCTTCTTGTCGATGAGGTGGACGATGCAATGGCGAATCGGCATGGACGTATCCGGGAACGGTGGACGGGGCGACCGCTGGGGTCGGCTGAGGGGCGGAAGTCTAACAGGCTCCCGGCGCAACGGCGCGGCGGGTGGTCGTTTCGCGGGAGGGGGTAACAAGGGGGCGGTAAACGAAAACGCCCGCACAGGCGGGCGTTCTCACTGGAGGGACGGGATCAATCGTCGCGGTTGCCGTCATTGTCCTGATCGGTATCGCTGCCGTTGAAGCGGACATCCCGGTAGCTGTCGTTATCCAGGTCGGTGTCGCTGCCGCCGAACTGCGCATCGCGGTAGCCGTCGTTGTCCTGGTCGTAATCGCTGCCACCGAACTCGGCATCACGGTAGCCATCGTTGTCCAGGTCGTAATCGCTGCCGCCGAACTGGGCATCGCGGTAGCCATCGTTGTCCAGGTCGTAATCGCTGCCACCGAACTGCGCATCGCGATAGCCATCGTTATCCAGGTCGTAGTCGATTGCCTGGGCCGTCACCGCCCCCAGCGCCACCACGGTCAAAAGCACGCCCACCACACGTTTGGTGAAGACACCCGCTTTTGTCGCCATCTCGTTTCTTCGCTCCTGAAGGAATCCGACGACTGCTACCCGGTTCACACCCCTGTGAACCGATGAGCCGTCGCGCAGTAGAACGCGGCTGCAGGCGCTGGTTCTGCCCGGGGCCGGGCATTATTCTTTTCCGCCTGTTTCGCGGATGAATCCGCTCTCACCTTGAGCGCGGCACCACCTCAGCGTGGCGGCCCCGCCTGACCAGGGATGGTTCCGATGACCGACATCGCCCTCGATCTACCCGCCCACCAGCGCGCCGAGCTGCTGCACGCCATCGAAGCGCTGGCCGACCGTGGCCTGTTCCTCCAGGCCCATGCCCTGGCCGGCCGCCTGGGGGACTACCGCCAATGGCGCGACCCCGCTGCCCTGGCCCTGGCCAGCCGCCTGGTCGGCCATATGGGCGCGCCGCGCCTGGCCGATGCCCTGGCCTGGCGCACCTACCGCCGCCACCCCGAATCCCCCGAGGCACGCCTGCGCCATGCGCGCTTCCTGCTCTCGCGTCGCGGGCAGTTCCGCGCCTGGCGCTTCGTCCAGGGGTTCGACGGCTGGCTGCCCGAGGCGCCCGAGCTGCGCGCCGAATGGCTGTCCTTCCTCGGTTACCTGCACGCGCTGCTGCGTGACTTCGACCGCAGCGCCGAATGCCACGCCGAAGCCGAGCGCCTGCTGCCCGGCGACCCGTGGTTGCCGGTGGAGCGCTCCTACAGCCTGGAGCAGGAGGACCGCTACGAAGAAGCCCTGGCCCTCTGCGAAGCCGTGCTCGCCGAACGCCCCGACTACCGCAGCGCCCAGCACCAGGCCGCACAGTTGGAACTGCAGCTCGGCCGCGAGGACGCCGCCCTGGCGCGCCTGCGGGCCGATTGCGCGCGCAGCGAGAGCGCCAGCCTGTGCGCCCAGCTCACCGACCTGCTGATCGAACGCGAGGCCCTCGACGAGGCCGACCACTGGCTGGCCCATGGCGAACAGTTGGCGCCGCTGATGGAGAAGGGCATGCGCGGCTGGTACGCCGCCCGCCGTTGCGACATCGCCTGCCTGCGTGGCGACCTGGCCGCCGGGCATCGCCTGGCCCTGGAGTCGGAGTCGCCGTTCTACCGCAAGGTCGCCGAGCACCTCGCCGAGCCCCAGGGCCGGCGCTGCCTGCTGCCGGTGCGCTTCGTCCGCCAGCACCACATGACCTGCGTACCGGCCACCCTCACCGCGCTGTCCGGCTACTGGGGCCGCCCCGTCGGCCACCTCGAAGTCGCCGAGGAGATCTGCTACGACGGCACCTCCCACCAGGCCGAGCGCGCCTGGGGCGAGCGCAACGGCTGGCTGGCCCGCGAGTTCACCGTGGACTGGGCCACCAGCCGCGCCCTGATCGACCGCGGCATCCCCTTCACCCTGACCCTGCAGTACACCGGCAGCGGCCACCTGCAGGCCGTGGTGGGCTACGACGAACCCCGTGGCACCCTGCTGATCCGCGACCCCGGCCAGGCCCACTTCGGCGAATCCCTCGCCGTCGGCCTGCTGGAGAGCCAGCGCCCCTCCGGCCCGCGCGGCATGCTCCTGCTGCCCCCCGAGGAAGCCCACCGGCTGGACGGGCTGGAACTGCCCGAAAGCGACGTGTGGGATCACTACTACCGACTGGTCAGCGCCCTGGAAGTGCACGACCGCGAAGAGGCCGAGGCCGCCCTCCAGGCCCTGCGCCAAGCTGCCCCCGAGCACCGCCTGGCCTACCAGGGCCAGCGCGCCCTCGGCTGGTATGACGGCCGCGAGAGCCAGGTGCTGGAGGCCACCGAGGCGCTGCTGCAGCGCTTTCCCGAAGACGCCAACCTGATCCTCTCCAAGGCCACCTCGCTGTCCCAGCTGGAAAGCCGCGAAGTCCACCTCGACTGGCTCGCCCAGCACTGCCAGGAACGCTGGTGCGACCCCGTGCTGCTGGTGCGCTACACCAGCGTGCTCGGCGAGGACGGCCGCGACGCCCCCGAGGCCCGCCGCCTGCTGGCCCGCGTCCTGCGCCAGGCACCGACCAACGCCCTGGCCTGGAACGAACTGGCCAGCCAGCTGTGGAGCGCCGGTGAGCGCGAGGCGGCCTGCGACTACTACCGCATCGCCGCCTGCCTGCACGACACCAACGAAGGCTTCAGCGTCCAGTACTTCCGCGCCCTGCGCTTCCTCGGCCGGCAGGAGGAGGGCCTGGCCTTCCTGCGTCGCCGGCAGGCACGCCTGGGCAGCCTGGACGCCGGTCCCAGCCTGACCCTCGCCGAATGCCTGGAGGAGCTGGATTTCTCCCGCGAGTGCCGCGAGGTCCTGGAGCAAGCCGTCGAACAGCGCCCGCGCGACCCCGCGCTGCTGCTCAACCTGGCCGACTTCTACGGGCGCATCGGCGAACTGGAGCTGAACCAGGCCCTGCTCGAACGCGCCGAACCGGTCAGCCGGCGCGGCAACTGGCTGCGCGCCGCCGTGCTGCACAGCCAGCGCGCCGGCGGTGACCTCGAACAGGCCCTGGCCTGGTGCCGCGAAGCCGCCGAACTGGACCCGCTGAACATGCGCGTGCACCGCCTGCAGGTTGACCTGCTGCTGCAGAGCGCCGGCGAAGAGGCGGTGGACGCCTATGTCGAAGCCCTGGTGGCGCGCTTCCCTCATCACCGGGGCATCGCCGACCTGGCCGTGGAGCGGGCCAAGCGGCGCTCCCTGGAAGACACCGAGACCGCCCTGCTGCGCCTGCTGGCCAGCCACCCCGAGCACGCCTGGGCGATCCGCGAACTGGCCGTGACCTTGGCCCGCCTCGGGCGCGACGACGAAGCCCTGGAGACCTGCGAGCGGGCCATCCAGGTGGAGCACGGCGCCACCAGCGCCCAGTCCACCCTCGGCTTCGTGCACCTGCAGGCCGGCCGTCGCGAAGCCGCCCGCGAGGCCTTCCGCCTGGCGCTGGCCCGCAGCATCGACAACGACTACGCCCTGAGCATGCTGCTGGACAGTTGCGCCAGCCGCGAGGAACTGGACGAAGCCCTGGCCTACATCCACGCCCAACTGGTGCAGCAGGTGAACTTCGGCGACGGCTGGCTCACCTACGCCTACCAGGCCCGCGCCCTGCTGGACGATGCCGCGCTGCTGGAGCAGCTCCAGGCCGCCCTGGAGCGCCAGCCGGACACCTGGCAGTTGTGGGTGGTCACCGCCCGCCAACTGGCCTTCCTCGAACGCACCGACGAAGCCGACGCCCTGCTGGCCCGCGCCCAGGAACGCTTCAGCCAGATGCCGCGCCTGGGTCTGGAGCGCGCCCTGCTGCTGCGCGACCAGGGCCGCTACGCCGAGTGCCGCGAGACCCTGCGCGACAGCCTGCGGATCAACCCGCTGTGGACCCAGAGCGTGCGCCTCTACGTGGAGACCCTGGTGGAGGAGGGCACCGGCCTCGACGAGGCCGAAGCCATGCTGCGCGGCGTGCTCCAGCGCACCCCCGACAACACCGACCTGCGCGCCTGGCTCGGTTACGTGCTGGGCGAGCGTGGCGAGATGGCCGCTGGTGCCGACGAAGCCGAGCGCGTCCTGCTCGATGAGCCCGGCAACGGCTGGGCCTGGAACCAACTGCGCCGCTACAGCGCGGCGCTGGACCAGCCCGAGCGGCCCCTGGCCCTGGCCCGCAGCCTGGTGGAGCGGCGCGCCGGCGACAGCGACGCCTGGCTGGCCCTGGCCGAGCAGGAAAGCGCTGACGAAGCCCGCGAACAGGCCCTGCGCCGCGCCCTGCAGCTCAACCCCCGGCACCGGGGCGCCAACGACCTGCTGGCCCGCCTGCTGCTGGAAGGCGGCCGCCAGGACGAGCTGGATGCCTTGCTCCAGGCGCCCTGCTGGGGCGGCGCGCCACCTGTGGAACTGGCGCTCTACGGCCCCCGCGTGCGCCTGCGCAACGACGACCGCGAGGGCGCCCAGGCCGAACTCGACGCGCTGTTGCGGGTGCACCCGGATGCCTACGACGGCTGGCGCGAGCTGGCCGACCTGCACGACAACGGCGGCAACGCCCAGGCCTACCTGGCCGCCGCCGACCAGATGGTCCGCCTGGAACCGCGCAAGGCCGTCTCCCATGGCTTCCGTGGCCATGCCCTGCTGATGGCCGAACGCAAGGCCGACGCACTGCCGGCCTTCCTCAAGGCCTTCGAGCTGGACCGCGACTACAGCTTCGCCGGGCTGCATGCCTTCGACCTGCTGGCCGAGAACGGCCGGCACGCCGAGTCGGCCGACGTGGTGCGCCGCCTGCTGGCCGGCGAGGCCAGCCCCTCCGCGCTGGTGCGCGGCGTGCGGGCGGCCGGGATGGTCAACGACCGCGAACTCAAGCGCCAGGCCCTGGAGCGGGTTTGCACCACCGCCGCGGGGCTGGACGCCTGGGACGGTGTCGTCGAGGTGCTCGGCGCTCCGGCGGACGACCGCCTCTGGCGCGAAGTGATCGAACAGTTCGCCCCGAGCGGCGAGCTGCACCGCATCGCCTACCGCCACTGGTTCGCCATGGAGGATGCCCGCTGGATGCCCGGCTCCCTGTGGCGGGCCTTCCAGCGCGTGCTGCCCCAGGATGAACGTCACGCCGCCCGCCACGGCATGTTCGACCTGTTGGCCGAGCGCAAGAACGCCAGCGGGCTGCTCACGCGCACCCTGGAAGCGTGCGCCCCGGCCATCCGCGAGAACCCCGTGACCTGGGGCATGGCCAGCTACGCGCTGAGCAGCCAGGAACGCTACTCGGCGATGCTCCACTGGATGGGCGACTGGCGCGAGCGCGACGACCTGCCCGCCTGGGCGCTGGACAACCTGTCCCTGGCGCTGCGTGCCCTCAGGCGCGATGCCGAGGCGGCGGAGGTGTCGCGCCTGTCCCTGCAGCGTGACCCCAACAACCACGACGCCATGGCCTGGCTGGTGGGCGACGCCGCCCTGGCCGGTGACCGTGAAGCGGTGACTGAGTGGCTGGCCAGGCTGGAAGGGGCAGAGTTGAGAGCCTTCTATCTGTGCCTGAAGCGGCTGGCCGAAGGCACCGCCAAGGCCTGGGAACAGGGCGACGCCCGCGCCGCCCGAGCCCTTTTCGGGGAGGCCGGCGGGTACGCCCGTCATGTCGGCAGTCATCCCTTCTATCGGCGCCTGCGCCATGGCCTGGCACGGCGCCTGGCCTTCGGCCCGCTGACTCCGCGCTGGGCGGCACTGTGGCGTTGGTTGCAGTTGGCGTAGGTCGTTGAATCGGGTGTTGCGGGCCGGGGTAACCCGGCCCGCTTGCGTTCAGTCCCGCATGCCCGGTGCGTCGGCCTGGCGCTGGGCGCGCAGGGCCTTGAGGCGTTCGATGACGTAGCGCAGGTGCATGTGCAGGTCGTACAGCTCGTGGGTGTAGGAGAGCGGTACGTCGACCCGGCCCAGTTGTGCCTCCAGGGCATCCAGCCTGCGGATTTCCTCGTCCAGCGCTTCGGGGGCGGTGCCGCGTTCGAGCTTGCGGTCGATCTCCCGCAGGTGCTTGTACCAGCGGTAGATGCGCGCGCGGACGCGCCAGCGGTACACCGGGCCCACGGCCTTGAACAGCGGGAATATCACCACCAGCAGCGGGATCAGCAGGATGATGTAGCGGTCCGCCAGGGAGGCGATGCGGAAGGGCAGGTAGCGCTGCAGGATCGGCAAGCCGTTGCGGTAGTAGTAGCTGGCCTCGTCCAGTGCGGCGAGGGTCATCGGCTGCTCCTTCGGGTAGGTGCCGGACGGGTCCAGCAGGCTGCCGTTCTGCATCACCTCGCGGGCGGCTTCGAGGATCAGCGGCGTCAGCGAAGGGTGGAAGCCTTCGCCGGCCACCAGGGTGGCCACCGGGCCGAGGGTGAGCATGTCCTGGCGGGGCACGTTGTTGGCCAGGTTGAGCAGCCCTTCGCCCACGTCCAGGCGGGTCAGGTAGGGCAGCCGCGCGCGGTAGGCGGCGCTGCGGCGGAAGCTCACCAGGTCCACCCCCGGGCTGGCGGCCAGGCGCTGCACCACGGCGTTCTCCGCCGGGCCGACGAAGAAGGCCGCATCCAGTTCGCCATTCAGCAACTGCTCGGCGGCGCGGCTGCCGCTGTAGGCCTGCCAGCTGGCCGGGTAGCTGTCCGTGGGGATGGCGTTGGCGGCGAACAGCGCATCGGCGATGGCGCGGGTGCCGCTGCCGGGCTTGCCGATGGCCACCCGCAGCTGCTGCAGGTCGGCCATGCTATCGATGTCCACGTCGGCGCGGCGGAACAGCCACAGCGGCTCCTGGTACATCACGCCGAGGCCGTGCAGGCGCTGGCGCACCTCCACGGGCAGGGTCAGTTCCTGGCCGCTCTGCACCAGGGCCATCTCCACTTCGCCCTTGCGCAGCTTGTCCAGGTTGTCCAGCGAGCCGTCGCTGGGCACCAGCTCCAGGTCGAAGCCCTGGCGCGCCAGTTCCTCCTTGAGGCGCTGGCCGAACACCGCGTAGCCACCATTGGCACCGCCGGTGGCCAGGCGCGCGTGCATGGGCGGCGGCGGGGCAACGAAGTAGAACAGCGCGCCCACCAGCGCAGCCAGCACCGGCACCGTCCACAGGTTGGCCAGCAGCATGATCTTCAGGTCTTTCAACAGCCTCGGCATGGGGACTCCGTTGCGGGTATGACGGCTACAGGATAGTGCGTGCCGCTGCGCTGGGCAGCACGAGCCGCTTGCGGTGGTTGCCAGCGCCGGTGGCCGATGACAAGGTGGCCGCCTTCATCGTCTTCAGCGTGGTTTCCGATGCGCATCCTGCACACCTCCGACTGGCACTTGGGCCAGCATTTCATGGGCAAGACCCGCCAGGCCGAGCACCAGGCGTTCTGCCAGTGGCTGCTGGAGCAGGTGCGGGTGCATGAGGTGGACGCGGTGCTGGTGGCCGGCGATGTGTTCGACACCGGCGCGCCGCCCAGCTATGCCCGCGAGCAGTACTACCGCTTCATCGTCGACCTGCGCGCCAGCGGGGCGCGGCTGGTGGTGCTGGGAGGCAACCATGACTCGGTGGCGATGCTCGGCGAGAGCCGCGAGCTGCTGGCCCAGCTGGACACCTGGGTGGTGCCGGCAGTGGTGGCTGACCCGGACGAACAGGTGCGGGTGCTGCCCCGGCGCGATGGCCAGCCCGGTGCAGTGCTCTGCGCGGTGCCCTTCGTGCGCCCCCGCGATGTGCTGCTGAGCCAGGCCGGGCAGAGTGCCGAGGACAAGCAGCTGGGCCTGCAGCAGGCCATCCAGGCCCACTACCAGGCGCTGTTCGAGCGCGCCCTGCAGTGCCGCGCCGCCTCGGGCGGCGACCTGCCGATCATCGCCACCGGCCACCTCACCACGGTGGGCGCCAGTGCCAGCGAGTCGGTGCGGGAAATCTACGTCGGCGCGCTGGAGGCCTTCCCCACCAGCGCCTTCCCGGCGGCCGACTACATCGCCCTGGGGCACATCCACCGGCCGCAGAAGGTCGGCGGCCTGGCGCACATCCGCTACAGCGGCTCGCCCATCCCCCTGGCCTTCGACGAGGCGCGCCAGCAGAAGGAGGTGCTGCTGGTGGAGCTGGACGGCAGCGGCCTGCGCGAGGTGCAGGCGCTCCCGGTGCCGTGCTTCCAGCCGCTGCTGAGCCTGCGCGGCAGCCTCGCCGAACTGCCTGAACGCCTGGCCGAGGCCGCCCGCGAGGGCACCCCGGAGCGCCCGGCCTGGCTGGAGGTGGTGGTGACCACGGACGACTACCTCAATGACCTCCAGGCCCGCCTGGCACAGTTGTGCGACGGGCTGCCGGTGGAGGTGCTGCGCATCCGCCGCGAACGCGGTGCCGCACGCCCCGGCCTGCAGGGCGAGGCGCGGGAAACCCTCGACGAGCTGAGCGTGGAAGAGGTGTTCCAGCGCCGCCTGGGGCTGGAAGCCCTGGAAGAGGCCGAGGCCGCGCGGCTGACCGACCTCTACCGCCAGGTGCTGGAGCAGGTGCGCGACGACACGGCCTGAGCCGTCACGCCCCCAGCGCGTCGGCCAGGCGCCGCACCGCCCCTTCGATCTCGTGGTCGCTGAGGGCCGAATAGCCCAGCAGCCAGCCCTGGCGTTTCTCCGCCCCCAGGTACAACCGACTGAGCCCCGGCAGCAGCAGCCCGGCACGGGCCGCGAGCGCCTGGGTACGCGCCTCCGTCCAGCCCTCGGCGAGCAGGCAGGGCAGTTGCAGGCCGCCTGGCGGGCGCAGGGGCTGGACCACGCTTGGCAGGTGGCGCTCCAGGGCATCCACCAGCACCTCCTGGCGCTGGGCGTAGAGCTTGCGCATGGCGCGCACGTGGGCGTTGTAGTGGCCGTCCTCCATGAAGCGCGCCAGGGTCAGCTGCAGCACCTGCGGGCTGTGGCCGTCGATGATGCTGCGGGCGTGGGTGAAGGCGGGCACCAGCGCCGCGGGCAGCACCATGTAGCCCAGGCGCAGGCCGGGGTACAGGGCCTTGCTGAGGGTGCCCAGGTAGAGGGTGCGCTGCTGGTCGTCCAGGCCCTGGACGCAGGCGGTGGGCAGGCCGTCGTAGTGGAACTCGCTGTCGTAGTCGTCCTCGATGATCCAGCCCCGGCGCTCGGCGGCCCAG
Organism: Pseudomonas sp. ENNP23; assembly: GCF_001728945.1. Classification (NCBI taxonomy): domain Bacteria; kingdom Pseudomonadati; phylum Pseudomonadota; class Gammaproteobacteria; order Pseudomonadales; family Pseudomonadaceae; genus Pseudomonas; species Pseudomonas sp. ENNP23. The sequence goes on along the minus strand of NZ_LYSP01000002.1, from coordinate 137,592 downwards.
CCGATCAGCTCCAGGCGCCGCTGCAACGGCAGGGTGGCGCCGGTGGGGTACTGGTGCGACGGCGTCACGTACACGCAACTGGCGCCGCTGCGGTCGGCCCACAGTGCCTCGGTGCTCAGGCCCTTGGCGTCCACCGGGACCGGCAACACCCGTGTCCCGGCGGCCTCGAAGGCGCGGCGGGCGCCGATGTAGCCCGGGTCTTCCAGCAGGATCGGGCGGCCCTCGTCCACCAGGAGTTGGGCACAGAGGAACAGGCCCTGGCGGGTGCTGCTCAGCACCAGCACCTGGTCCGGGCTGCAGCGGGCGCCGCGTTCGAGGTTCAGGTAGGTGGCGATGGCCGTGCGCAGCGCCTCGCAGCCTTGCGGGTCGCCGTGCAGCAGGGCGGCCGGGTCCTTCTGCGCCTGGCGTTGCAGGCGCGTCCAGGTGGCGAGGGGGAAGGAGCGGGTCTCCGGCAGGCCGGTGGCGAAGGCGCGCACCTGCCGGTGGTCCTGGATGCCGCCGCTGGCGAGGATGGCCTCGCCGCGGCGGCTCAGCCCGCTGGTCGGGGTGGCGAGGGTGGCGAGGGTGGCGGCAGGGCGGGACGCCCGGCGCTGGGCGGGGGCGCCGCGCAGACGCTGGCCGAGGCTGTCGGAGACGAAGCTCCCCGAGCCCTGCTGGCGGGCGATGTAGCCGTCGCGCTGGAGCTGCACGTAGGCGTTCTCCACCGTGTCGCGGGCCACCCCCAGGGCAGTGGCCAGGCTGCGCGTGGCCGGCAGGCGCAGGCCGGGGGCCAGGGTGCCGTCGAGGATCAGCCCCTGCAGCACCCGCTGGATGCGCTGGTGCAGGTCCAGGGGCTGCAGCTCGGCCTGGGCGATACGCATCTTCAGGGTGTCCAGCTCGAAACGTGTCGCCATGGCGTGGCCTGTGGATGGTCTGGCAGGAAGTCGGCGAGTGTACGGCTTTGGCAGGCCAATGGGGCAGGGCCGCTGCGCGGGTGCGGATGCGGGTCGGCACGGGCGCGCGGGGATGACAGAATGCCGGCTTCCCGGATGAGCACGACCCCCGCATGAAAATCCTCAGCCTGCGCCTGAAGAACCTCAACTCGCTCAAGGGCGAGTGGAAGATCGACTTCACCGCCGAGCCCTTCGCCGGCAACGGCCTGTTCGCCATCACCGGCCCCACCGGTGCCGGCAAGACCACCCTGCTGGACGCCATCTGCCTGGCGCTCTACCACCGCACGCCGCGCATGAGCAGCGTCTCCGCCTCGGCCAACGAACTGATGACGCGGCACACCGCCGACTGCCTGGCCGAGGTGGAGTTCGAGGTGAAGGGCGTGGGCTACCGCGCCTTCTGGAGCCAGCGCCGGGCCCGCGACAAGGTGGACGGCGGGCTGCAGCCGCCCAAGGTGGAGCTGGCGCGCATCGCCGATGGGGAGATCCTCACCGACAAGATCAACGACAAGCTCAAGCAGACTGAAAGCCTCACCGGGCTCGATTTCGAGCGCTTCACCAAGTCCATGCTGCTGGCCCAGGGTGGGTTCGCCGCCTTCCTTGAAGCCAGTGCCAACCAGCGCGCCGAGTTGCTGGAGGAGCTGACCGGCACCGAGGTGTACGGGCTGATCTCCCAGCGGGTGTTCGAGTCTACCCGCGAAGCCAAGGCAGCCCTGGAGCAGACCCGCGCCCGCGCCGAGGGCGTCGAACTGCTCGACGACGCGCAGCGCCAGGGCCTGCAGGACGAACTCGCCGCCCTCGACCCCCGCGAAGCTGCCCTCAGCCAGCTGCAGGACGCCCTGCAACGGCAGCGCCAATGGCGCGAGGCGGTGGCCAACGCCGAGGCCCGCCTGCACGCCGCCCAGGCCCAGGGCGAGACCGCCCGGCAGGCCCGGGACGCCGCCGAGCCGGAGCTGCAGCAACTGGCGGCCAGCGAGCCGGCCGAGCGCCTGCGCAGTGCCCACCGTGACTGGCAGCGTGCCGAGCAGGCCGCTGCCGAAGCCGTGGCGGCCCTGGCACAGGTGCGTGAACAGAAGGCCGAGGCCGCCCGCGAGGTGGCCGACGGCCTGTGGAGGGCGCGCGGCTACAGCCAGCAGCAGGCGACAGCCTTGGCTGCCCGATGCGAGGCCCTGGCCGGGCAGAGGCGGCAGGTGGAGGCGCAACTGGCGGCCAACCCGCAGCACGGCCTGCTGGGCGAGCGCCTGGGTGCCTGGCGCGAGCAGTTCGGTGCGCGCCGCAACCTGGCCCAGGCCATCGCCCAGTCGCTGGCCCGCCAGCAGCAGGACCAGCAGGACGCGGAGCGCATGGCGCAGCGCATCGCCGGCCTCCAGGCCACGCTGGCTGACAGCGACCAGCACCTGGAGCGGGCCCGCGCCGACGACGCGCAATCCCAGGCTGCCCTGGCCACCGTGCTGGCCGGTGAGTCCGAAGCCGCGTTGCGTGATCGCTGGCAGCGCCTCAGCGACCAGGGCCACCAGCTCACCCGCTTGCAGCAGTTGGCGGACACACGCACGCGCCTGGTGCACCAACTGGCCGAGGCACAGGCCGGCATCGACGCCGACAGCCACGCCCAGGCGGAAAAGGCGGCGGCGCGGGATGCCCTGCGCCTGCAGTTCACCGACCTCAAGCAACAGATCCAGGACAAGGAAAAGCTGCTGGAACAGGAGCAGCGCATCCTCAAGCTGGAGGCCCACCGCGCTGCCCTGCAGCCGGGGGAGGCCTGCCCGCTGTGCGGCTCCTGCGAACACCCGGCCGTCGAGGCCTATGGCGCGCTGGACACCTCGGAGACCCAGCGTGCCCTGCAAGCCAAGCGCGCCGAGCAGGACCAGGTGCGCGAGCGCGGCGAGGCACTGCGCGACGAACTGGCCGCCCTGGAGGCGCAACTGCGCCAGCGCCAGCAGGATGCCCAGCGCCTGCAGGATGAATTGCAACAGCTGCAGGCCCAGTGGCAGCAGCTGTGCACGGCACTGGGCCGGCCACTGGCCGATGCCCAGGCGGTGGAGGCGGCCCAGGCGCAGCAACAGGCGGACCTGGCCGCCCTGCAGCGCAGCCTGGGTGAGCTGGACAGCCTCAAGCAGGCCCTGGAAAACGCCCGTACCCGGCATGTGCAGGCGCAGCGGCAGCAACAGGTGGCCGCCCAGAACCTCGCCCTGGCCGTGCAGGAGCAGGACGCCCTGCGCCGCCGCGAAGCGGAGAACACCGAGCACCTGGGCCAGCTCCAGGCGCAGCAGGTTCGCCAGGAAGCGGAGCTGCGTGCGGCCCTGGAAGCACTTGGCTACGCCCTGCCCGAGGATGGCGAAGGCTGGTTGAGCGAGCGTGAGGCCGAAGCCCGGACCTGGCGCGAGGCCCAGGCCCTGCAACAACGCCTGGAGCGGGATGAGCAGGCGCTGGGAGTGGAGCTGCAGGCGGCCGAAAGCGTCGCCAGCCGCTGGCAGCAGCGCTGGCGCGAACTCGGCCAGGCCGATGGCGAGGCTCTGGCCCCTGTGGACAACCCTGTCGCCGCCCTGGAGCAGGCCGAGCAGCGGCTGGCGCTGGCCCAGGAGCGCAGCCAGGCCCTGGTCGGGCGCGAACACACCCTGGTCGAGCAAGGCGAGGCCGCCCGTGTTTCCCTCGACGCCCAGCGCAGCGCCTGGGAACAGGCCCTGGCCCACAGCCCCTTCGCTGACGAGGCGCAGTACCGGGCGGCCCTGCTGGACGAAGACACCCGCAACCGGCTGCTGGCCCTCCAGGCCCGCCTGGACAAGGCCGCCACCGAAGCCCGGGCCCTGGAAGCCTCGGCCCGGGAGGCCCTGGATGCGCTGCTGGTGGCGCCGCAAACCGAGCAGACCCTGGCCCAGCTCGACGAACAGTTGCAGGCCGTGCAGGCGGAGCGCCGTGGCCTCGCCCAGCGCCAGGGCGGGGTCCGTGGGTTGCTGGTCGCCGATGCCCAGCGTCGCGAAGGGCAGCAGGCGCTGTTCGCCGAGATCGAGCGGCAGACCGCCGCCTACGACCTCTGGCAGCGCCTCAACAGCCTCATCGGCGCCGCCGACGGCGCCAAGTACCGGCGCTTCGCCCAGGGCCTGACCCTGGATCACCTGGTGCACCTGGCCAACCGCCAGCTGCAGCGCCTGCATGGGCGCTACCAGCTGGCACGCAAGGCCGAGGGCGAACTGGAGCTGGAGGTCCTGGACACCTGGCAGGGCGACGTCGCCCGGGATTGCCGCACCCTCTCCGGCGGCGAGAGCTTCCTGGTCAGCCTCGCGCTGGCCCTGGCGCTCTCCGACCTGGTCAGCCACAAGACCAGCATCGACTCGCTGTTCCTCGACGAAGGCTTCGGCACCCTCGACGGCGAGACCCTGGAAATCGCCCTCGACGCCCTGGATGCCCTCAACGCCAGCGGCAAGATGATCGGCGTCATCAGCCACGTCGAAGCCCTCAAGGAACGCATCCCCGTGCAACTCAAGGTGCACAAGGGCGTCGGCATGGGCTACAGCCGGCTGGAGCCACGTTTCGCCGTGTAGCTGGGCGGGGTTGTCCGTAGGGTGGGCTTCAGCCCACGCGGAGCTTTCATTGGTGGACTGAAGCCCACCCTACGGCTAGAGCAGGCCGTTGCGCGGAACGTTCGTGGTCGAGCCCTGTAGCCCGGGCTTCAGCCCGGGGAGGTGTGCATGGGTTCCCGGACTGAAGTCCGGGCTACGGTGCCCCAGCCGTGTGTAGGGTGGACCGCGCTTTACCGGTCCACCGTCGATGTGGCCGGTAACGCCGCTGGTGGACGTGAAAAGCGACGTCCACCCTACGGGCAGCAGGCTTTTACGCGGGCTGTTCGTGGTCGAACCCTGTAGCCCGGGCTTCAGCCCGGGAAAACCGGAGCCCCAGCCGTGTGTAGGGTGGACCGCGCTTTACCGGTCCACCGTCGATGTGGCCGGTAACGCCGCTGGTGGACGTGAAAAGCGACGTCCACCCTATGGCCAGCGTGCCTTGCGCCAGGCGCGGCGCTGGGTCTTCTCCAGGTAGGTCCAGGCGACGAAGCGGCTCTGCTTCTGGCCCTGGGCCATGTGCACCACGCGGATGTCGGTGGCGCCGAGGGCCTTGAGGCGCTCCTGCAGGGGGGCGACGTTGCCGACCTTGGAGACCAGGGTGCTGAACCAGAACACCTGCTGGGCGAAGGCGGCGCTCTCGTCGGCCAGGCGGGCGATGAAGGCGGCTTCGCCCCCTTCGCAATGCAGCTCGTTGGATTGGCCGCCGAAGTTCAGCACCGGCAGTTGGCGGCTCGGGTCCTGCTTGCCGAGGTTCTTCCACTTGCGGGTGCTGCCGCTGCGGGCTTCGTCCAGGGAGGCGTGGAAGGGCGGGTTGCAGAGGGTGAAGTCGAAGCGTTCGTCCGCCTGCACCAGGCCCTGGAAGATGTGCCGGGGATCGGCCTGGCGACGCAGTTCGATGGCGTCGCCGAAGCGCGGGTTGGCGGCGAGGATGGCGGCAGCGGAATCCAATGACTGCGGGTCGATGTCGGCGCCGACGAAGCGCCAGCCGTAGTCGTGGTGGCCGATCAGCGGGTAGACGCAGTTGGCCCCGACGCCGATGTCCAGCCCGCGCAGGCCGGGGCCTTGGGGGATGACACCGTCGTGGGCGGCGCCGAGCAGGTCGGCCAGGTGGTGCAGGTAGTCGGCACGCCCGGGGATCGGCGGGCACAGGTAGCCGGCGGGGATGTCCCACTGGCGGATGCCGTAGAACTGCTTGAGCAGGGCCCGGTTGAACACCTTCACCGCGTCGGGGTTGGCGAAGTCGATGCTCGGCTTGCCGTAGGGGTTGGTGATGACGAAGGCGCCCAGCTCGGGGCTGCCGGCGATCAGCGCGGGAAAGTCGTAGCGGCCCTGGTGACGATTGCGCGGGTGCAGGGCGCCCTTGCCGGCCTGGGCTTCAGGCGTGCGGGGGCGTTTGTGCGGCTGGGGCATGGGGCGGCTGTCGGCTGGGGTTGGGCGCGGGATTTTCCCACGGCTGGGGGCTGAAGTCAGCGGTCGGATGCGCAGCCGGTGCCTTGTGGGAAGCACCTGTTCTGTCGTGCAACGCCCTGGCGAGGGGAACTCTGTTGATGCGTGTCATGGGGCGAGGAGGGCGGCCCGCTTAGGTTGTCGGGCAGACCGTGAGATCAGGAGGACACCATGGCTTTTCTTCAATGGCGTGACGAGCTGGACAGTGGCATCGGCGTGATCGATGACCAGCACCGGCGCATCGTCGACATGATCAACCAGCTCCACGAGGCGCAGCTCCGGGCGGATGCCGGGGTCGTCGCCACGGTGATCGAGGAGCTGGTGGACTACACCCTGTCCCACTTCGCCTTCGAGGAATCGATGATGGAGGAGGCCGGCTACGCCTTCACCCGTGCCCACAAGCGTGTGCACGAACTGTTCATCCGCCGGGTGGGGGAGTATCGCGAGCGCTTCGCACGGGGCGAGGACGTGGCCGATGAGCTGAAGTCCCTGCTGGGCCGCTGGCTGTTCAACCACATCCTCAACGACGACCGCGACTACGTGGGCGCGGTGCGCGAGAACCTCACCCGCCTGGCGGCCGAGTCCAACTGGCTGCGCCGCGCCACCAAGCGCTTCTTCCTGCGCACGGCCTGACGGGCTGCCCGCTCAGAGCGGGAATAGCCAGGGCACCAGCACCACGCTGACGAGCATCACCAAGAGGGTGAAGGGCACGCCGATCTTCACGAAGTCACCGAAGCGGTAGTGTCCGGGGCCGACCACCAGGGTGTTCACCGGGGAGGAGATCGGCGTCATGAAGGCGGCCGAGGCGGCGAGGGCGACGATCAGCGCGAAGGGCAGCGGTGAGGCACCCAGTTGCTGTGCGGTGGCGATGGCCACCGGGCCCATGAGCACGGCGGTGGCAGTGTTGGAGATGAACAGGCCGATCAGCGCGGTGACGGCGAACAGGCTGGCCAGCATGGCGTAGGGCCCGGCGTTGCCGAGCAGGGCGACCAGCCCCTGTACGGCGAAGTCGATGCCGCCGGTGCGTTGCAGGGCGGTGGCGAAGGGCAGCATGCCGACGATCAGCACCAGGGTCGGCCAGTGGATGGCGCGGTAGGCGCTGTCCAGGTCGATGCAGCGGAAGGCGCCCATCAGCAGGCAACCGATCAGGGCAGCGAGCACGTTGGGCACCAGTCCGGACACCATCAGCGCGATCATCACCCCCAGGCTGAGCAGGGCGTAGGGCGCCTTGCGCGCGGTGGGGGCGACCTCGTCCACCTCGGCCGGCAGGCTGAGCACCAGGAAGTCGCGGCTCAGCCCCTGCAGGCGGTGGATGGCCCGCCATTCGCCGGCCACCAGCAGGGTGTCGGAGGCCTTGAGCTTCTCGTCCACCAGCACCCCTTCCAGGGCCTTGCCGCTCCGGCGCAGGCCGACCACGTTGAGTTTGTGCCGGGTGCGGAAGCCCAGTTCCTGGATGGTCTTGCCCGGCAGTTGGGATTCCGGCGGCATCGCCACTTCGGCCAGGCCGAGCTGGTGGGCGTGCAGGCTGAAGTAGGAGTCGGCCAGGGGCATGGGTTCCAGCCCCAGTTGCTGGTAGGCGCCGAGCAGGCCGATGGCGGGGCTGGCCAGGTCCACCAGCAGCACGTCGCCGGGCGCCAGCTGGGTGTCGCCGGTGGCCATCAACAGCAGGGTGCGGAAGCGCCGCTGGCGTTCCACTGCGATGACGTTGATGCCGTACTGGCTGCGCAGTTCCAGTTCGTTGAGGGCCTGGCAGGCCAGGGGCGAGTCGGCGCGCACCCGCAGGCGTCGCTCGCGCTCGTCCAGGCGGTAGGCGCGGGCGAGGTCGGCAAGGGTCAGGCGTGGGGCATTGGCGTTGCCGTCTTCGCCCCGTGGGGTGAGCCAGCGGCGTACCAGCAGCATGTAGCCGATGCCGAGGACCAGTACGGCGAGCCCCACCGGGGTCATGCTGAAGAAGCCGAAGCCCTCCAGACCGGCGCGCTTGAGTTCGGCGTGGACCACCAGGTTGGGGGCGGTGGCCACCAGGGTGAGCATGCCGCTGATGAGCCCGGCGAAGGCCAGCGGCATCATCAGCCGGCCCGGCGGAATGCGCAGGCGCGAGGCGACGCCGAGGGCGACCGGGATGAAGATGGCGACCACGCCAGTGGAACTCATCACCGAGCCGAGCCCGGCAGCGGCCAGCATCAGCAGGACCAGCAGGCGCGTTTCGCTGCTGCCGGCCCTGGCCACCAACCAGTCCCCCAGGCGGTAGGCGATGCCGGTGCGCACCAGACCGTCGCCGATGATGAACAGGGCGGCGATCAGCACCACGTTGGGGTCGCTGAAGCCGGACAGGGCTTCGCTGGTGTCGAGCACGCCGGTGAGGGGCAGGGCGACGAGCACCAGCAGGGCGACCACGTCCATGCGCGGGCGGTTGAGGGCGAAGAGGGTGACGGCGCCGGCCAGCAGGCCGAGGACCATCAGCAGGTCGTTGTTCACGCGGGGCTTCCTGTTTCTGACGCGGCGGCAGCTTGTCAGGGATAGCCGAGCACCGCCTTGATCGGGCTCAGGTTGGCGTCGATCCAGGACGGGTCGATGGGGCCCCAGTCGTGGATGCGGTAGTGGCCGCTGTTGTTGCGCGCGCCTTCGGCCTGGTCGAAGCGGCAGTCGATGTCCAGTTCGGCGAGGGCGGCGAGGGTGTCCTGGGCGGTGCGGCGGGGCATGCCGGTGGCCTCCATCAGCGCGGGGACGCTGGTGGCGGTGCCGCTGTCGATCAGCCAGGCGACGTAGAGGCGGCGGTAGAAGCTGGTGCGGGTCTTGCTGGTTTCCATGGCAGGTCCTTGTCGAGGCAGGCGAGGGGCGTCGGGCCAGGGGCTGGGGCGCTAATCCGTGGCGGTGGCTCGGTGCCGGAGTACCCGGTGGCGTTGATTGAAGAAGAAACGGGTAAGGGTGCGAACCAGCGTAGCGGCCAGGCGCGGCTCGAAGGTCAAACGGTCGCAGAGCCGCACGCCGCCTTCGACGGCGTGCAGGGTGCGTTCGTGGCGCCACAGGCGCATGCCGGTCATGGGGGAGGCTTCGACGAAGCCGTGGCTGGGTTCGAGGGATTCCAGCGTGAGGTGGGAATGGCCCATGGGCAGGCAGCCGAGCAGCCAGAGGCGGCTGGTGAACAGGGGGCGTCCAGGTACGAGGGTGAGGTCGTCGAGGGAGCGGATGCCGGGCGGGACGCTCATGCGCAGCCAGGGGCGCATTTCCGCGCGTAGCAGGTCGACGTCGGTGATCCAGCGCCAGGCGGTCTCTGCCGTGATGGGCAGGGTGGATTCGAATTGCAGCTGGATCGGGCTGGACATCCGTGTCGTTCCCTTCAGAGCTGGGCGAGGCCGATGTAGGTGGCGGCGCCGGCGAGGTAGCCGAGCAGGGCCAGGAGGCTGATGCGCTTGAGGTACCAGATGAAGTCGATGCGCTCCATGCCCATGGCGGCGACGCCGGCGGCGGAGCCGATGATGAGGCAACTGCCGCCGGTGCCGGCGCAGAAGGCGAGCAGTTCCCAGAAGGTGCCGTCGACGACGAATTGGCCGAGCCAGCCGGCCTGGTCGCCGGCGGCGGCGACGGCTTCGGGGGTGGCCAGCGGGTACATCTTCATGGCGCCGGCCACCAGAGGCACGTTGTCGACCACGGAGGACAGCAGGCCGATGGCGATGTTGATGGCGTAGACGTTGCCGAGGCTGTCCTTGAGGGCGGCGGCGACCTGGTTGAGGTGGCCGGCGGTGGCGAGGCTGGAGACGGCCAGGAGGATGCCGAGGAAGAACAGGATGCTGGGGGTGTCGACGCGCCGCAGGACGCCGATCACCGAGAGCGGGTGCTTGTCTTCGTCATGCTTGCCGCGGTGCAGCCATTCGGTGACGACCCAGAGGACGCCAAGGCCGAGGAGGATGCCCATGTACGGCGGCAGGTGGGTGATGCCTTTGAACACCGGGACGAAGAGCAGGGCGCCGAGGCCGAGGGCGAACACCAGGTTGCGCTCGAAGGGGGTGGTGGGGTCGTGCTCGGCGGCATCGGCTTCGTCGTCGGGGCGCTGGAATTCGCCGCGGAGGATGAAGCTGAGGACGGCGAGGGGCACCAGCAGGCACACCAGGCTGGGGATGAACAGGCTGACGATGATGCCGCTGGCACTGATCTGGTGGCCGATCCAGAGCATGGTGGTGGTGACGTCGCCGATGGGGGACCAGGCGCCGCCGGCGTTGGCGGCGATCACCACGATGCCGGCGTAGAACCAGCGCTCGTGCTGGTGGCGGATCAGTTTGCGCAGCAGGGACACCATGACGATGGTGGTGGTGAGGTTGTCCAGCACGGCGGAGAGGAAGAAGGTGATGAAGCCGATCATCCACAGTAGGGTGACGCGCTTGTGGGTCTGGATGCGGTCGGTGATGACCTTGAAGCCTTCGTGGGCATCGACCAGTTCGACGATGGTCATGGCGCCGAGCAGGAAGAACAGGATCTCGGAGATTTCCCCCAGGTGGTGGCGCAGTTCGCCGCTGACGCCGTGTTCACCCTGGGCCAGGCCGGGGGCGATGCTGTCGATGCCGAGGACCAGGACGGTCCAGCAGAGTACGGCGGTGATCAGGGCGGAGGCAGCCTTGTCGACCTTGAGCGGGTGCTCCAGGGCGATGCACAGGTAACCGGCGATGAACAGCAGGGCCATCAGCGCGTACATGGGGAAGTCCTTTCTGCAGTGAACGGGAAAGCGGGTAATGAAAAGCCCGCCGATCTGTCGATGGGCGGGCTCTTGTGCATCACAGGCTGGCGATGCGCCCGCGCTGCTCGGTGAGGTTGGTCAGGGCCTGTTGGGCCTCGGCCAGCTTGGCGCGCTCCTTTTCGAGCACCTCGGCCGGGGCCTTGGCGACGAAGCCTTCGTTGGCGAGCTTGCCGCCGACGCGCTTGACCTCGCCGTCCAGGCGCTGGATTTCCTTGTCCAGGCGCGCCAGTTCGGCGTCCTTGTCGATCAGGCCGGCCATGGGCACCAGCACCTGCATGTCACCCACCAGGGCGGTGGCGGACATGGGGGCTTCTTCGTCGTTGGCCAGGACGCGGACGGATTCGAGCTTGGCCAGCTTGTTCAGCAGGGGCTCGAAGTCGGCCAGGCGGCGCAGGTCTTCGGCATTGGTGTTGGCGACGATGATGTCGATGCGCTTGGCCATGGAGATCTTCATTTCGCCACGGATCTGGCGCACGCCGAGCATCAGGGTCTTGACCCATTCGATGTCGCCTTCGGCGGCGGCGTCGATGCGGCTTTCGTTGGCCACCGGCCAGGGTTGCAGCATGAGGGTGTCGCCGCTGACGCCGGCCTGGCCCTTGATGCGCTGCCAGATCTCTTCGGTGATGAAGGGCATGAACGGGTGGGCCAGGCGCAGGATGACCTCCAGTACGCGCACCAGGGTACGGCGGGTGCCGCGCTGGCGCTCGATGGGGGCGTTCTCGTCCCAGAGCACGGGCTTGACCAGTTCGAGGTACCAGGCGCAGTACTCGTCCCAGACGAACTCGTAGAGGGCCTGGGCGGCCAGGTCGAAGCGGAAGGCGTCGAGCTGGCGGGTGACTTCGGCTTCGGTGCGCTGCAGCTGGCTGATGATCCAGCGGTCGACGGAGGAGAGGTCGACGGCTTCGCCGTTGATGCCGGTGTCCTGGCCGTCGGTGTTCTCGATGACGAAGTTGGCGGCGTTCCACAGCTTGTTGCAGAAGTTGCGGTAGCCCTCGACGCGGCCCATGTCGAACTTGATGTCACGGCCGGTTGAGGCAAGCGAGCAGAAGGTGAAGCGCAGGGCGTCGGTGCCGAAGCTGTTGATGCCGTCGGGGAACTCGATGCGGGTCTGCTTGGCGATCTTCTCGGCGAGCTTGGGCTGCATCATGCCGCTGGTGCGTTTCTCCAGCAGGGCGTCGAGGGTGATGCCGTCGACGATGTCCAGCGGGTCGAGGACGTTGCCCTTGGACTTGGACATCTTCTGGCCCTGGCCGTCGCGCACCAGGCCGTGGACGTAGACGGTCTTGAACGGAACCTGCGGGGTGCCGTCCTCGTTCTTCACCAGGTGCATGGTCAGCATGATCATGCGGGCGACCCAGAAGAAGATGATGTCGAAGCCGGTGACCAGGACGTCGGTGGGGTGGAAGGTCTTGAGGAATTCGGTCTGTTCCGGCCAGCCGAGGGTGGAGAAGGTCCACAGGCCGGAGCTGAACCAGGTGTCGAGGACGTCTTCGTCCTGGCGCAGCGGCTGGTCGCCGAGGTTGTACTTGGCGCGGACTTCGGCCTCGTCGCGGCCGACGTAGACGTTGCCGGCTTCGTCGTACCAGGCGGGGATACGGTGGCCCCACCAGAGCTGACGGCTGATGCACCAGTCCTGGATGTCGCGCATCCAGGAGAAGTACATGTTCTCGTACTGCTTGGGCACGAACTGGATGCGGCCATCTTCCACGGCGGCGATGGCCGGTTCGGCCAGGGGCTTGGTGGAGACGTACCACTGGTCGGTCAGCCAGGGTTCGATGACGGTGCCGGAACGGTCGCCCTTGGGCACCTTGAGGGCGTGGTCTTCGATCTTCTCCAGCAGGCCGAGCTGTTCGAAGGCGGCGACGACCTGCTTGCGTGCTTCGAAGCGGTCGAGGCCGGCGAACTGGGCCGGGAGGGTGGCGTCGAGGCTGTCGTTGACGCTGCCGTCGAGGTTGAACACCTGGGCGGTGGCGAGCACGGCGGCGTTCTTGTCGAAGATGTTGATCAGCGGCAGGTCGTGGCGCTTGCCGACTTCGTAGTCGTTGAAGTCGTGGGCGGGGGTGATCTTGACGCAGCCGGTGCCGAACTCGGGGTCGCAGTACTCGTCGGCGACGATGGGGATGCGGCGGCCGACCAGGGGCAGTTCGACGAAGCTGCCGATCAGGGCCTTGTAGCGTTCGTCTTCCGGGTGCACGGCGACGGCGCTGTCACCCAGCATGGTTTCCGGGCGGGTGGTGGCGACGATCAGGTAGCCGTTGCCTTCGGCGGTCTTCTTGCCGTCGGCCAGGGGGTAGCGCAGGTTCCACAGGTGGCCTTTCTCGTCGTGGTTCTCCACTTCGAGGTCGGAGATGGCGGTGTGGAACTTGGTGTCCCAGTTGACCAGGCGCTTGCCGCGGTAGATCAGGCCGTCTTCGTGCAGGCGGACGAAGGCTTCCTTGACCGCTTCGGAGAGGCCGTCGTCCATGGTGAAGCGCTCGCGCGACCAGTCGACGGAGGAGCCGAGGCGGCGGATCTGGCGGGTGATGGTGCCGCCGGACTGTTCCTTCCATTCCCAGACCTTGTCGAGGAACTGCTCGCGGCCGAGGTCATGGCGGCTGATGCCCTGGGCGGCCAGTTGGCGCTCCACCACCATCTGGGTGGCGATGCCGGCGTGGTCGGTGCCGGGCTGCCACAGGGTGTTGCGGCCCTGCATGCGGCGGAAGCGGATCAGCGCATCCATGATCGCGTTGTTGAAGCCGTGGCCCATGTGCAGGCTGCCGGTGACGTTCGGCGGCGGGATCATGATGGTGTAGGGCTCGCCGGAACCTTGCGGGGCGAAGTAGTTGTTCTTCTCCCAGGTCTGGTACCAGGAAGTTTCGATGGCGTGGGGCTGGTAGGTCTTGTCCATGTGTGCGGCGGGACCGTGTCGGCAACTGATCGGAAAGCCGCCGAGTATAACGGGCAAAACCCAGGCGGCCAAAGGCCGCTACGCAGGCGGTCAGCTGCGTCGCGGCAGTTGGGGGAGCAGGCGGGTGAGGCGGGCGTTGAGGCGGCGCTTGAGCTCGGCTTCGATCTGCGGGACGAAGTCGTCGATGACGTCCTGCAGGATCAGTTGGGCGGCGGCGCGCAGCTCGCTGTCCAGGCGATCGAGCTGGGTTTGCGTGGCGGCTTCGACGCCGGCGCGCACGGAGGGCTGGGCGGCACTGGGCGCTGCAGGCGCCGGGGCGACGGGCGGTACGGGAGCGGCGGCCTTCACGGGCGCGGGTGCCGGGCGCGGGGTGGTGGGTGTCGCCGGCTGGGCGGCTTGGGGCGCCGGGCTGAGGCTGAACGGCGGCGGTTCGACGATCTCGGACAGCAGGGGGATGCTGGCAGGGTCTACCGATTCGGTGAGCAGGGGCGGCTCGCTGCTGGTGTGTTCATCGAGCAGGGCGCGGATGGACTCGAGGTCGTCCAGCAGGTGGGCCGGGCGGGGAGGCTGGCTGGGGTTGTCCATGGTGCGGCTCAGAGTTCGACTCGTTTGGGATCATAGCCCCGCTGCCGGTAGGTGCGGAAATTCTCCCGGCAGGCGGCAAGCAGGGCTGGCTCCTGGTTGACGATCTCGATGACCCGGCTGAAGTGGCCGAGGTGGGGCGAGAGGGTCGGGTCGAGGTTGATCAGCAGGCCCTGGCTGGCGCCGGGCTGCTGGTCCCGGCCGATGACCACCGGGGCGTGCGGGTCTTCCCCGTGTTGGGCGTGGGGGATGAAGGTCTCGGCGCGGAACTGCCAGAGCAGTTCGTCCAGGGCCTGGCCCTGGGCGTCGTCTGCGCAGCGGACGAACACCGGCATGCCGTGGCGCCAGGCCTTGCCGGCCAGCTGACAGGCGGCGCGCAGGCGGTCTGCCGGGGTACTGGTGGACAGGACGTAGAACTCGACGCGGGTCATTTCGGTGTTCCTGGAAAGAGGCCCGGCGCCTGGGGCGCCGGGAGGTGTCGCAGTGGATCAGAGACGGTCGAGCAGGTACTGGGTGAGCAGCGGGACCGGGCGGCCGGTGGCGCCCTTGTCCTTGCCGCCGCTGACCCAGGCGGTGCCGGCGATGTCCAGGTGGGCCCAGTGGAACTTCTTGGCGAAGCGCGACAGGAAGCAGCCGGCGGTGATGGTGCCGGCCTTGGGCCCGCCGATGTTGGCGATGTCGGCGAAGGGGCTGTCCAGTTGCTCCTGGTATTCCTCGAACAGCGGCAGTTGCCAGGCGCGGTCGTCGGCGTACTCGCCGGCCTTGAGGATCTGCTTCACCAGGGCGTCGTTGTTGCCCATCAGGCCGGAGGTGTTGGCGCCCAGGGCGACGATGCAGGCGCCGGTGAGGGTGGCGATGTCGATCACGGCCTGGGGCTTGAAGCGCTCGGCGTAGGTGAGGGTGTCGCACAGCACCAGGCGGCCTTCGGCGTCGGTGTTGAGGATCTCGACGGTCTGGCCGCTCATGGTGGTGACGATGTCGCCGGGGCGGGTGGCGCCGCCGCTGGGCATGTTCTCGGCGCAGGCCAGCAGGCCGACGAGGTTGATCGGCAGTTGCAGCTCCAGCACGGCACGGAAGGTGCCGAAGACGCTGGCGGCGCCGCACATGTCGTACTTCATCTCGTCCATGCCGGCGGCGGGCTTGATGCTGATGCCGCCGGTGTCGAAGGTGATGCCCTTGCCGACCAGGGCAAAGGGTTTGTCGTCCTTTTTGCCGCCCTGGTAGTTGAGCACGATCATCCGCGGTGGCTGCTCGCTGCCCTGTGCGACGGCGAGGAAGGCGCCGGCGCCGAGCTCCTTGAGCTTCTTCTCGTCCAGCACCTCGACCTTGAGGTTCTTGTGGGCCTTGGCCAGGGCCTTGGCTTCCTCGGCGAGAAAGCTGGGGTGACAGAGGTTCGGCGGCAGGTTGCCCAGGTCGCGGGTGTAGGCCATGCCGGTGGCGATGGCGCGGGCGTGCAGGCTGCCGCGCTCGACGTCGGCTTGCTCGGCCTTCTCGGCCAGCAGGGTGATCTTCTTCAGGGCGGGGGCATCGGCCTTGGTGCTCTTGAAGCGGTCGAAGCGGTAGCTGCCGTCGGCCAGGGTCTCCACCAGCAGGCGGGCCTTGCCGTAGGCGTCGCGGCCCTTGACCTTGAGTTCACCGAGGGTGAGCACGGCATCGCTGCCACCCAGGCCCTTGAGCACACTGCCGACGGCAGCGGTCACCTTGCGGAACTGACGGTCGGTCAGCTCGCGCTCCTTGCCGACGCCGACCAGCAGTACGCGGTCGGCCTTCAGGTTGGGCAAGCTGTGCAGCAGCAGGGTCTGACCGACCTTGCCGGCCAGGTCGCCGCGCTTGAGCAGGGTGGCGATGGCGCCGCCAGTGGCGGTGTCCAGCGCGCTGGCTGCGGTGCCGAGCTTGCGGCCTTCGCCAACGGCGACCACCAGTGTGGCGGTCTTCAGGGTTTCCGGGCGTGCGCTTTTGACGAGGAATTCCATGTGATGTCCCCAAGACAAAGAGTCGGGATTGCAGGATATAATGCCGGCCATTTTCCGTGGCGTGCCCGTTCGGGCGTGCCGGCCACAAAGCGGCTAGTTTGAGCGTAGCCGCCTGAGCCTGACAACCCTGGAGTGTCTGGTTTGATCGTCTTCCGTTACCTGTCCCGCGAAGTCCTGGTGACCCTCAGCGCGGTGAGCGCCGTGTTGCTGGTGATCATCATGAGCGGTCGATTCATCAAGTACCTGGCCCAGGCGGCGCAGGGTGCCCTGGACCCTGGCGTGCTGTTCCTGATCATGGGCTACCGCATACCGGGCTTCCTCCAGCTGATCCTGCCGCTCGGCCTGTTCCTCGGCTTCCTGCTGGCCTACGGCCGGCTCTACCTGGACAGCGAGATGACGGTGCTGTCTGCCACCGGCATGAGCCAGCAGCGCCTGGTGGCGTATAGCCTGGCGCCGGCTGCACTGGTCGCGCTGATGGTGGCCTGGCTTAGCCTGGGCCTGGCGCCTCAGGGTGTGACTGCAGTGGGGCGCATCCTCAATCAGCAGGACGCGCTGACCGAGTTCGACACATTGGTGCCGGGCCGTTTCCAGACCCTCAAAAGCGGTGATCGGGTGACCTATACCGAGAGCCTGTCGGCGGACCGCGGCGAGCTGGGCGGGGTGTTCATCTCCGAGAAGCGCCTGTCCCAGGATAGCAAGGAGCAGGGCATCGGCGTGCTGGTGGCCGAGAGCGGGCGCCAAGTCATCCACGAGGACGGCAGCCGCTACCTGATCCTGGAGAACGGTTACCGCTACGACGGCAACCCGGGCAAGGCCGATTACCGCGCCATCAAGTACGAGACCTACGGCATCCTCCTGCCGAAGCCGGAGATCAGTGCCGAGATCGGTGAGCGCGAGGCGATCCCGACCCGCGACCTGCTGGGTAGCGACAACCCGCGTTACCAGGCCGAGCTGCAGTGGCGTCTGTCCATTCCGATGCTGGTGTTCGTGGTGACCCTGCTGGCAGTGCCGTTGTCGCGGGTGAATCCGCGCCAGGGGCGCTTCCTCAAGCTGCTGCCGGCGATCCTCCTTTATATGGCTTACCTGTCGATGCTGATTGCCGCCCGTGGCCAGCTCGACAAGGGCAAGATCCCGATGGCCCTTGGCTTGTGGTGGGTGCATGGCATCTTCCTGGGCGTGGGGCTGCTGTTGCTTTACTGGGAACCGCTCCGTCTGAAATGGGCCGCCCGTCGTTCTGCTCGTGAGGTGGCCCATGGCTAAGCTGGACAGGTACATCGGTACCAGTGTGTTCTTCGGCATCCTGGCGGTGCTGGGTGTGATCATCAGCCTGGCGCTGCTGTTCGCCTTCATCGATGAGCTGGGCGACATCAAGGGCAACTACACCCTGATGGACGCCATCTGCTATGTGCTGCTCACTGCGCCGCGCCGTGCCTACGAGATGCTGCCCATGGCGGCGCTCATCGGCAGTCTGATCGGCCTCGGTACCCTGGCCAGCAGCAGTGAGTTGACCATCATGCGGGCGGCTGGCGTTTCCATCGGTCGCATCGTCTGGGCGGTGATGAAGCCGCTGCTGGTGTTGATGCTGGCGGGCATCCTGCTGGGTGAATACGTGGCGCCCTGGAGCGAAAATCTGGCCCAGGCCAACCGTGCCCTGGCCCAGGGCGGTGGCGAGGCCCAGACCTCCAAGCGGGGGCTGTGGCATCGCCAGGGCAATGAGTTCGTGCACATCAATGCTGTGCAGCCCAATGGTGTGCTCTATGGCGTGACCCGCTACGAATTCGACGGCGAGCGGCGCATGCAGGCTGCGAGCTTCGCCCGGCGTGCGCTGTACCAGGGTGATCACTGGCAGTTGGAGGACGTGACCACCACTCACTTCCGCGGTGATCACACTGAGGTGGTGGATGCGAGCAACGAGCGCTGGGACATCCAGCTCAATCCGCAGTTGCTCAGTACCGTGGTGATGGAGCCCGAGGCGCTCTCCATCAGTGGCCTGTGGAGTTACGTGCACTACCTGACCGCACAGGGCCTCAACAGCAGCCGCTATTGGCTGGCCTTCTGGACCAAGCTGTTGCAGCCGCTGGTGACGGGGGCGCTGGTGCTGATGGCGATTTCCTTCATCTTCGGGCCGCTGCGCTCGGTGACCCTGGGGCAGCGCATCTTCACCGGTGTGGTCATCGGTTTCGTGGTGCGTATCAGTCAGGACCTGCTGGGGCCATCGAGCCTGGTGTTCGGATTCCCGCCATTCCTTGCGGTGCTGATCCCTGCGGGCATCTGTGCGTTGGCTGGTATCTGGCTGTTGCGCCGGGCTGGCTGATCGGGTCGCTCATGAAAAAGCCGGCTTGGAGCCGGCTTTTTCATGTTCGCTACTTCTTGTGAGCGCTCTTGGGGAGTTGCACCACGATGCTCTCCGAGTAGCGGTCGTGCCAGGTACGCTTCTCCTTGTCCCAGAGCATCCACAGGAAGCCGAGGCCGAAGCAGAGCCAGGAGCCCATGGCGACCACGAAGCGCAGCAGGGCTTGCCAGAGGCTGACCGCCGAGCCATCGCGATTCTGGATGCGTACGCCCCACACCTGCATGCCAAGGGTCTGGCCGTTGTGGGTCCAGAACTTGGCGAAGAATGCGAACAGGCTGAAGAACAGCACTGTGGACAGGACCGGGTCGTGGGCCAGCAGGCCTTGCTCGGCCATTTCCCGCAGGCGCTCGCCGCCGTAAATCGAGCGCAGGATGGCCTGTTGGTAAAAGAGGGTGACCACCATCAGCAGGGCAACGCTGAGCAGGAAGTCATAGAAGATGGCGGCGAAGCGGCGAACGGCCCCGGCTGTGGGGAAATCGCCTTCCGGGCGCAGGATGTGTTTCGGCATGGAGGGCCCTTGTCACATGTGAAGACGCCGCATTCTAAGGGCAGGCACCGAAACGCGGACATAAAAAAACCCCTGATGAGGCATCAGGGGTTTTCTTGCAGCGACTTAGGCCAGGATCTGGACTTTGTCAGCTTGCATGCCTTTCTGGCCTTGGATGGCTTCGAAGGTGACCTTCTGGCCTTCCTTCAGGCTGCGGAAGCCGCTGCCTTCGATGGCGCGGAAGTGTACGAACAGATCCGGACCGCTCTCGGGGGTGATGAAGCCAAAGCCCTTCTCGTCGTTGAACCACTTAACGGTGCCGGTTTGACGATTCGACATGTCTCAATTTCCTTGGAACTGGAGTTGATTTTCAGCCTCTGCCCGACATTGGGCTGAGGGCTAGGAACTGGTTGCAAAGAGTAAGAGAAGTCGAGCGGGATGTAGCGGATCTGTCGGATCTACTGCATCAGGTCACGATTCAACAGCGACCCATGCAAACACAGTGCTACACACTCTACGCTAACTGTCCGGGGCTGCCAATCCCCCGTGCAGGCGAGTTTCGACGCGGCATGTGCGCAAGCGACGACATGTCGTTCGGGGAACGCTGAACAGCGCAGATAAGGACGAATTGATACGAGGGGAGGTGGTCTTGCGACCTAAGGATCGTGGTGCCCCGGGAGAGACTCGAACTCTCACTCTGTCGCCAGAAACGGATTTTGAATCCGCCGCGTCTACCATTCCGCCACCGGGGCACGATGGCGGCGCAGTATAGGGAGGGCGCCTGGGGCGGTCAATCCGCCTGCGTGGTCAGATTTGCCTAATTCCGCTACTATTCGCGCCCCTCTGAGACGATCCACCATGCGCGTTGCCGATTTCAATTTCGACCTTCCTGAACACCTGATCGCCCGCCACCCGCTGAGCGAGCGGTGCGCCAGTCGCTTGCTCGTGCTCGATGGCACCAGCGGCGAAATCGCCCACCGTGGCTTTTCCGATCTGCTCGGCTACCTTCGCCCTGGCGATCTGATGGTGTTCAACGACACCCGGGTGATCCCGGCGCGCCTGTTCGGGCAGAAGGCTTCGGGCGGGAAGCTGGAGATCCTGGTGGAGCGTGTGCTGGACAGTCACCGCGTGCTGGCTCACGTACGTTCGAGCAAGTCGCCCAAGCCGGGCTCGACGATCTTCATCGACGGCGGCGCCGAAGCCACCATGCTGGCTCGCCATGATGCGCTGTTCGAGCTGGGCTTCGCCGAAGAGGTGCTGCCGCTGCTTGAGCGGGTCGGGCACATGCCGTTGCCTCCCTATATAGATCGCCCTGACGAGGACGCCGACCGCGAGCGCTACCAGACGGTGTACGCGCAGCACGCCGGTGCCGTCGCGGCGCCCACTGCGGGCCTGCATTTCGACCAAGCCCTGCTGGACGCCATCGCCGCCAAGGGGGTCGAGCGCGCCTTCGTCACCCTGCATGTGGGGGCCGGTACCTTCCAGCCGGTACGGGTGGAGCGCATCGAGGACCACCACATGCACAGCGAATGGCTTGAGGTGAAGCAGGACGTGGTGGATGCCGTTGCCGCCTGCCGGGCGCGCGGCGGGCGCGTGATCGCCGTCGGCACCACCAGCGTGCGTTCGCTGGAAAGCGCCGCGCGCGATGGTCAGCTCAAGCCCTTCAGTGGCGACACCGACATATTTCTGTACCCCGGGCGGCCCTTCCATGTGGTGGATGCCCTGGTCACCAACTTCCACCTGCCCGAATCCACCCTGCTGATGCTGGTCTCGGCCTTCGCCGGCTACCCGGAGACCATGGCCGCCTACGGGGCGGCGGTGGAGCAGGGCTATCGCTTCTTCAGTTACGGTGATGCCATGTTCATCACCCGCAACCCCGCTCCGCGCGGGCCCGAGGACCTCGCATGACGCGCACCTGCCGCATGAGTTTCGAACTGCTCGCCACCGAGGGCAAGGCCCGCCGCGGGCGCCTGACTTTTCCCCGTGGCGTGGTCGAGACGCCCGCCTTCATGCCCGTAGGCACCTACGGCACGGTGAAGGGGATGCTGCCGCGTGATATCGAAGGCATCGGGGCGCAGATCATCCTCGGCAACACCTTCCACCTCTGGTTGCGCCCGGGTACCGAAGTGATTAAGCGCCATGGTGATCTGCATGACTTCATGCAGTGGCAGGGGCCGATCCTCACCGACTCCGGCGGCTTCCAGGTATTCAGCCTGGGGGCGATGCGCAAGATCAAGGAAGAGGGCGTGACCTTCGCCTCGCCGGTGGATGGCGCCAAGGTGTTCATGGGGCCTGAGGAGTCCATGCAGGTCCAGCGTGACCTGGGCTCCGACATCGTGATGATCTTCGACGAATGCACCCCGTACCCGGCGGGCTTCGACACCGCGAAGCGTTCCATGGAGCTGTCGCTGCGCTGGGCCAAGCGTTCCAAGGCTGCCCATGGCGAAAACACCGCCGCGCTGTTCGGCATCGTCCAGGGCGGCATGCACGAAGAGCTGCGCCTGCGTTCCCTCGAAGGCCTGCTGGAAATCGGCTTCGACGGCCTGGCCATCGGCGGCCTGTCGGTGGGCGAACCCAAGGAAGAGATGATCCGCGTGCTCGACTTCCTCCCGCCGCACCTGCCGGCGGACAAGCCGCGCTACCTGATGGGCGTGGGCAAGCCCGAGGATCTGGTGGAAGGCGTACGCCGTGGCGTCGATATGTTCGACTGCGTGATGCCTACCCGCAACGCGCGCAATGGCCACCTGTTCATCGACACCGGCGTGCTGAAAATCCGCAATGCTGTTCACCGTCACGATGACTCGCCGCTCGAGCCCGGCTGCGACTGTTACACCTGCAAACACTTCTCAAGGGCTTATCTCCACCATCTGGATAAATGCGGCGAAATGCTCGGCAGCATGTTGAATACAATCCACAACTTGCGGCATTACCAGCGCCTGATGGCTGGTTTGCGCGAGGCTATTCAACAGGGTAAATTGGCCGACTTCGTCGATGCCTTCTATGCCCGGCGCGGACTACCGACACCGCCCCTGGACTGCTAACGCCGCATTTCCCAAGGCCGAACACTTTCAAACTTCCGCAACAGGAGTGCTACATGAGCTTTCTGATCCCCGCCGCCTACGCCGACGCAGCCGCTCCGGCCGCCGCAGGTCCTGCCGGCACCGGCTTCGAGTGGGTTTTCCTGATCGGTTTCCTGGTCATCTTCTACCTGATGATCTGGCGCCCCCAATCCAAGCGCGCCAAGGAGCACAAGAACCTGCTCTCCGGCCTGCAGAAAGGTGACGAAGTGGTCACCTCCGGCGGCATCGCCGGCAAGGTGGTCAAGGTTTCCGATGACTTCGTGGTCATCGAGGTCTCCGACACCGTCGAGCTGAAGATCCAGAAGGTCGCTATCGCCGCGACTCTGCCGAAAGGCACGCTGAAAGCCATCTAACGATTCATCTTCACCATTCACGGGGCGCCTTGGGCGCCCCGCGTCATAACGGGCGGTGTCATGCTCAACAAATATCCCCTGTGGAAGTACCTGCTGATCCTGGCGGTCCTCACCGTCGGCCTCATCTATTCCGCACCCAACCTCTACCCCGATGATCCGGCGATCCAGATTTCCGGCACCAGCACCGCGCTGAAGATCCAGCAGCCCGATGTGGACCGCGCGCTGGCGGCGCTGAAGGAAGCAGGCATCGAGGTCAAGAGTTCCAGCATCAGTGAGCGTGGTGGCCTGTTCCGCCTGACCAAGCTGGCCGACCAGCTTCCGGCGAAGGATGCCATCCGCCGTGCGCTGGGCGACGACTACGTGGTCGCCCTCAACCTGGCCCCTACCACGCCCCAGTGGCTGCGCAGCCTGGGTGCCACACCGA
The DNA here is from genome assembly GCF_001728945.1 of Pseudomonas sp. ENNP23. Classification (NCBI taxonomy): domain Bacteria; kingdom Pseudomonadati; phylum Pseudomonadota; class Gammaproteobacteria; order Pseudomonadales; family Pseudomonadaceae; genus Pseudomonas; species Pseudomonas sp. ENNP23. Next base: position 114,792 of record NZ_LYSP01000002.1, on the reverse strand, counting down.
TGAAGCTTGGCCTCGACCTCTCCGGTGGTGTGCACTTCCTGCTGGAAGTGGATATGGAAAAGGCCCTGACCTCACGCCTGAAGATCTACGAAGGCGAAGTCCGCACCCTGCTGCGCAAAGAGCGCGTGCGTTACCGCAGCTTGCCGGGCGTCGACAATGGCTTCCAGTTGGGCTTCAGCGACCAGGACAGCCTGGACAAGGCCCAGTCCCTGATCCGCAAGACCTTCAACGACTTCGACCTGAAGACCGGCGAGCGCGGCGACCAGCAGGTTCTGACCCTCACCCTGACTCAGGCCAAGATCACCGAGATCCGCGAATACTCCCTCAAGCAGAACCTCACCACCGTTCGCAACCGTGTGAACGAGCTGGGCGTCGCCGAGCCGCTGGTCCAGCGCCAGGGTGCCAACCGTATTGTGGTGGAGCTGCCCGGCGTGCAGGACACCGCCGAAGCCAAGCGTATTCTCGGCAAGACCGCCAACCTCGAATTCCGCCTGGCGGCTGCGGCCGATGCCAACAAGGCCAGCACCGAGTCCTTCGAGTTCCGCGAGCCGGGGCGTCCGCCCGTGCCGCTGGAGCGCAGCCTGATCATCACCGGTGACCAGGTGACCGATGCCCAGGCGAGCTACGACGAGAATGGCCGCCCGCAGGTGAACATCCGTCTCGACGGCCATGGCGGCGAACTGATGAACCGCGCCACCCGCAACAATGTGGGCCGCAGCATGGCGGTGATCTTCATCGAGCAGCGCCCGCAGAGCCGCTACGTGAAGCAGATGGTCGACGGCGTCGAGAAGGAAGTCGAAGTCCAGAGCTTCAAGGAAGAGAAGCAGATCATCAGCCTGGCGACCATTCAGTCGCCGCTGGGTAGCCAGTTCCGTATCACTGGCCTGAACGGCCAGGGCGAGTCCTCCGAGCTGGCCCTGCTGCTGCGTGCCGGCGGTCTGGCTGCGCCAATGTACTTCGCTGAAGAACGCACCATTGGCCCGAGCCTGGGTGCCGAGAACATCGTCAAGGGCATCGAGTCCACCGAGTGGGCGATGATCTTCGTGTCGCTGTTCATCATTGCCATCTACCGCTTCTTCGGTGTGCTGGCCACCGTGGCCCTGGCATTCAACCTGGTGCTGCTGGTCGGTCTGATGTCGGTGATCGGTGCCACCCTGACTCTGCCGGGCATCGCCGGTATCGTCCTGACCCTGGGCATGGCGGTGGACGCCAACGTGCTGATCTTCTCGCGGATACGTGAGGAGCTGGCCAACGGAATGAGTGTGCAGCGTGCGATCCAGGAAGGCTTCGATCGTGCCTACACCGCGATCATCGACTCCAACCTGACCACCCTGCTGGTGGGCGGCATCCTCTTCGCCCTCGGTACCGGGCCGATCAAGGGCTTCGCCGTCACCATGTCGCTGGGTATCGTCACTTCGATGTTCACCGCGATCATGTTCACCCGAGGCCAGGTCAACCTGATCTTCGGTGGCCGCAACTTCAAGAAACTGTGGATCTGAGGCAGCCATGATCAAGTCAACCATTCGCTTCATGGCGATCCGCAACCTCGCGTTCGCCATCACCGTCGTCATCAGCCTGATCGGCATCGGCAGCCTGTTCATGAAGGGGCTGAACTTCGGCCTGGACTTCACTGGCGGCACGCTGATCGAGCTGTCCTACGAGAAGCCGGCCAACCTGGAGCGCATCAAGGAAGAGCTGGGGCAGGCCGGTTACCGCGATGCCGTGGTGCAGAGCTTCGGCGCCACCACCGACGTGCTGGTCCGCCTCGCCGGCGAAGACCCGCAACTGGGTAACCAGGTGGCGGCTTCGCTGCGCAAGATCGACGCCGACACCCAGTTCACCGTCAAGCGCGTCGAGTTTGTCGGCCCGCAAGTAGGTGAGGAGCTGCGTGACCAGGGTGGCCTGGCCATGCTCCTGGCGCTGGGCGGCATCCTGCTGTACCTCGGCTTCCGCTTCCAATGGAAGTTCGGCGTCGGTGCGGTGGCTTCGCTGATCCACGACGTGATCGTCACCCTGGGCATCCTGGCGTTCTTCCAGGTGCCGTTCGACCTGACGGTGCTGGCGGCGGTGCTGGCGATGATCGGTTACTCGCTCAACGACACCATCATCATCTTCGACCGCATCCGCGAGAACTTCCGGGTGCTGCGCAAGGCGGACCTGATCGAGAACATCGACGTGTCCTGCACTCAGACGCTGCTGCGTACTATCGCCACTTCCTCCTCAACGGCGCTTGCCCTGCTGGCGCTGCTGCTGTTCGGTGGTGACAGCCTGCATGGTTTTGCCCTGTCGCTGCTGGTGGGCGTCGTGGTGGGGACTTACTCCTCCATCTACATCAGCGCACCGGTGCTTATTTGGCTGAAACTGACCACTGAGGACCTCATTCCGCCGGCCGCGACTGCCGAAGTGGATGAGCGCCCCTGACAGCAGGTGTGCTTCATCGGAAGGGCCCGCGCAAGCGGGCCTTTCTCGTTTCTGGCTTTGTGAAAGGCATCCCACTGGCTGCTTCGCTGGTTGGTCTGTAGGAACTTGGGTGAATGCGTGTAATCCAAGGCAGGGCATAGGGCGAAAGCCCGGAGTGAAACCAGGAGGTCCATGTGAACAAGTCGATGCTCGTCGGCGCAGTGCTGGGTGCGGTCGGTGTAACCGCCGGTGGTGCCGTCGCAACCTACAGCTTTGTGGGCAATGGCCCGGAATACGCCGAGGTGCTCGCGGTACAGCCTGTCAAGGAGACCATCAAGACCCCGCGCGAAGTCTGCAAGGATGTCGCCGTGACCCGCCAACGGCCCGTCCAGGACCAGCACCAGATCGCTGGCACCGTGCTCGGCGCGGTGGCGGGTGGCCTGCTGGGCAACCAGGTCGGTGGCGGCAACGGCAAGAAGATCGCGACCGTGGCTGGCGCCGTGGGCGGCGGTTATGCGGGTAACAAGGTGCAGGAGCATATACAGAACAGCGACACCTACACCGCCACCGAAACCCGCTGCAACACCGTGCACGAGACCAGCGAGAAGGTGGTCGGCTATGACGTTCAGTACCGGTTGGACGGTCGTGTGAACCAGGTGCGCATGGATCACGATCCGGGGGCTCAGATCCCGGTGGGCAAGGACGGTCGCCTGATCCTGTCGCAACGCCAGCCGCTGCAGCAGCAGGCCGGCGTCAACCAGTAACCGCTGGCTCTAGCCCATGAAAAAGGCGCCTCGAGGCGCCTTTTTCGTTGCGGTCGCGGTTCAGCGCTTCAGCGAAGGCGGCAGGTGCGGCTGAATAGCAGTCAGCACGGCCTTGAAGCACTTGGTGTTGCCTGCCACGACGTGGCCTTTTTCCAGGAAGTCGTGACCGCCGGTGAAGTCGCTCACCAGGCCGCCTGCTTCCTGTACCAGCAGGGCGCCTGCTGCCATGTCCCACTCGGACAGGCCGAACTCCCAGAACGCATCGAAGCGGCCTGCGGCGACATAGGCCAGGTCCAGGCTCGCGGAGCCGGCGCGGCGCAGGCCTGCGGTCTGGCCGACCAGGCTGCGGAACATGTTCAGGTAGTTGTCCAGGTGGTCGAGTTGGCTGTCACGGAAGGGGAAGCCGGTGCCGAGCAGGGCGCCTTCCAGGCTCTTGCGGTTGCTGACGCGCAGGCGGCGGCCGTTCAGGGCGGCGCCACGGCCACGGCTGGCAGTGAACTCTTCCTGGCGAACCGGATCGAGGACCACGGCGTGTTCCAGGCGACCCTTGTACTTGCAGGCGATGCTGACGGCGAAGTGCGGGACGCCGCGGATGAAGTTGGTGGTGCCGTCCAGCGGGTCGATGATCCACTGGTAGTCGGCGCCCTCGCCGGTGCCGGCGATGGAGGTACCTTCCTCGCCCAGGATGCCGTGGGTCGGATACGCCTTGCGCAGGGCCTGGATGATGGTTTCCTCGGCAGCGCGGTCGACTTCGGTGACGTAGTCCTTGGCGTCCTTCTCGTTGATGGCGATCACGTCCAGGCGCTCGATCGAACGGAAGATCAATTCGCCGGCGCTGCGAGCGGCGCGCAGGGCGATGTTCAGCATGGGCTGCATGGGGGCGTATACCTGGGGTCGTTAAAGAAAGCCGCGAATTCTAGCAGAAAAGCCCAGGCCATGTAGATGCGCCCATCGGCCTTCGTGGTGTTTACCCGACTGTTTCTGTAAGATTTCCCACCCTTTTGTAGTTCAGGTGGGAGCAGGCGGGCGTGCTGCAGAATATTCGTGTGGTGCTGGTCGGCACCAGTCATCCCGGCAACATCGGCGGTGCTGCGCGGGCGATGAAAAACATGGGTTTGTCGAAGCTCGTGCTGGTCCAGCCGGAGCAGTTCCCTGACCGCGAGGCCTATGCCCGCGCCTCGGGTGCCGACGATATCCTCGAGTCCGCTCTGGTGGTGGACACCCTGGAGCAGGCGCTGGTGGGTTGCAGCCTGGTCTATGGCACCAGCGCGCGGGATCGCCATATCCCCTGGCCGCTGCTGGACCCTCGCGAGTGCGCGGCCAGTTGCGTCGAGCAGATCAGCGACGGGGCCGAAGTCGCCCTGGTGTTCGGGCGCGAATACGCCGGCCTGACCAATGACGAGCTGCAGCGTTGCCAGTTCCATGTGCATATCCCGTCCGACCCGGCCTTTGGCTCCCTGAACCTGGCGTCCGCCGTGCAGGTGCTGACCTATGAGGTTCGCATGGCCTGGCTGCAGGTCCAGGGTCAGCCGACCAAGATGGAGAAGGTTGAGCTCACGGCCGAGGAGAACGTGCAGCCGGTGACGGTCGACGAGCTGGAGCGCTTCTTCGGCCACCTGGAGCAGACCCTGGTGGACATCGCCTTCCTCGACCCTGAGCGTCCCCGGCATCTGATGACCCGCCTGCGCCGGCTCTACGGTCGCGCCTCCATCAGCAAGCTCGAGATGAACATCCTGCGCGGCATCCTCACCGAGACGCAGAAGGCGGCGCGCGGCGAGATCCAGAAGCGGAGGGAGAGGTGATGCTGGCTCGCATGCGGGAAGACATCCGGGGTGTATTCCACCGTGACCCGGCAGCACGCAACGCCTTCGAGGTGCTCACCTGCTACCCGGGGCTGCACGCCATCTGGCTGCATCGTATCGCGCACGCGCTGTGGGTTGCCGGGTGGAAGTGGGCGGCGCGGCTGGTGTCGAACTTCGGTCGCTGGCTGACCGGCATCGAGATCCACCCCGGAGCACGGATCGGCAGGCGCTTCTTCATCGACCACGGCATGGGCATCGTCATCGGTGAAACTGCCGAGATCGGTGACGACGTCACGCTCTACCAGGGCGTGACCTTGGGTGGCACCAGTTGGAGCAAGGGTAAACGTCACCCGACCCTGGAGGATGGCGTGGTGGTGGGGGCGGGGGCCAAGGTGCTTGGCCCGTTCACGGTCGGGGCGGGGGCCAAGATCGGCTCCAATGCGGTTGTGACCAAGGCGGTCCCGGCCGGTGCCACGGCGGTCGGCATTCCCGCGCGGATCATCGTCAAGGAAGACTCCGAGCAGGCCGCGCGGCGTCAGGCGCTGGCCGAGCGCTTCGGCTTCGATGCCTATGGTGTCGGGCAGGACATGCCGGACCCTGTGGCGCGTGCCATCGGCCAACTGCTTGATCATGTCCAGGCGGTGGATCAGCGCCTCGACGGCATGTGCAAGGCGCTCACCGAGCTGGGCAGTGACTACCGCGCGACGGCCCTGCCCGAGTTGCGTTGCGAGGCCTTCGAGGGTGAAAAGGGCGCCACGGAGCGTCCGACTGTCTGATAGGCGAAGGTGCGAGTTTCTGATATGATTCGCGCCCCTGCCCAGCGCAATACCTGACTTATTTAATCAGGCTTATAGTTGACTTAAATAGTCGGGAATAGCATACTCGCTCGCACTTCAGCGAACCGTGGACTTCCCATGCGACTGACCACCAAAGGCCGCTACGCCGTCACAGCCATGCTCGACCTGGCTTTGCACTCGCAGCAAGGTCCGGTTTCTCTGGCAGATATTTCCGAGCGTCAGGGCATCTCCCTCTCTTATCTTGAACAGCTGTTCGCCAAGTTGCGCCGTGGCAATCTGGTCAGCAGCGTTCGCGGCCCGGGCGGCGGCTACCAGTTGTCCCGCGACGTTTCCAGCATCTACGTGGCGCAGGTCATCGATGCGGTCAACGAGTCCGTCGACGTCACGCGCTGCCAGGGTCAGGGCAACTGCGACTCCTCCGGCGGTGCCTGCCTGACCCACCACCTGTGGGATGACCTCAGCCTCCAGATCCACGACTTCCTCAGCAGCATCAGCCTGAGCGACATCGTCAGTCGCAACGAGGTCCAGGAAGTCGCTCAGCGTCAGAACGAGCGCCATGGCCAGCGTCGTCCCAGTGGACGGAATTCGAGCCCCGAAAAGATTGAAGTGTCCGCCATCGAATGAGCAGGGCACCCGCCTGATAGGAGACAACCGATGAGATTGCCGATTTACCTGGATTACTCCGCAACCACTCCGGTCGACCCCCGCGTTGCTCAGAAGATGAGCGATTGCCTGCTGGCCGACGGCAACTTCGGTAACCCCGCTTCCCGCTCCCACGTGTTCGGCTGGAAGGCCGAGGAGGCAGTGGAGAACGCCCGCCGCCAGGTGGCCGAACTGGTCAATGCCGACCCGCGCGAAATCGTCTGGACTTCCGGTGCCACCGAGTCCGACAACCTCGCCATCAAGGGTGTCGCGCACTTCTACCAGAGCAAGGGCAAGCACCTGATCACTTCCAAGATCGAGCACAAGGCGGTCCTGGATACCACTCGCCAGCTGGAGCGCGAAGGCTTCGAGGTCACCTACCTGGAACCCGGTGAAGACGGCCTGATCACCCCGGCGATGGTCGAGGCGGCCCTGCGCGACGACACCATCCTCGTCTCCGTCATGCACGTGAACAACGAGATCGGCACCGTCAACGACATCGCCGCCATCGGCGAGCTGACCCGTGCTCGCGGCATCCTGTTTCACGTCGACGCGGCCCAGTCCACTGGCAAGGTGGAGATTGATCTGGAGAAGCTCAAGGTCGACCTGATGTCTTTCTCCGCCCACAAGACCTACGGCCCGAAAGGCATCGGCGCTCTCTACGTACGCCGCAAGCCGCGTGTGCGCCTGGAGGCGATGATGCATGGCGGTGGTCACGAGCGCGGCATGCGTTCCGGTACCTTGGCCACCCACCAGATCGTCGGCATGGGCGAAGCCTTCCAGATCGCCAAGCAGGAAATGGCCTCCGAGAGCGAGCGCGTTCGTGGCCTTAGTCAGCGGTTCTGGGCGGCCCTGGAGGGTATGGAGGAGCTGTACCTGAACGGCAGTGCCACCGCCCGTGTTCCGCACAACCTGAACCTCAGCTTCAACTACGTCGAAGGCGAGTCGCTGATCATGGCGCTCAAGGACCTGGCCGTATCCTCGGGTTCGGCCTGCACCTCCGCCTCCCTCGAGCCGTCCTACGTGCTGCGTGCCCTGGGCCGTAACGACGAGTTGGCACACAGCTCCATCCGCTTCACCTTCGGCCGCTTCACCACCGAGGAAGAGGTCGACTACGCGGCCGCCAAGGTGCGCGAGGCGGTGGACAAACTCCGTGAATTGTCCCCCCTGTGGGACATGTACAAAGAGGGCGTCGACCTCTCCAAGGTCGAATGGCAGGCGCACTGACGCCACCCCTGATGAGCGAGGAATAAGCACATGGCATACAGCGAAAAGGTCATCGACCACTACGAGAACCCCCGGAACGTCGGCAAGCTCGACGCCGAGGACCCGAACGTCGGCACCGGCATGGTCGGCGCCCCGGCATGCGGCGACGTGATGCGTCTGCAGATCAAGGTCAACGAGCAGGGCGTGATCGAAGACGCCAAGTTCAAGACCTACGGCTGCGGCTCCGCCATCGCCTCCAGCTCCCTTGCTACCGAGTGGATGAAGGGCAAGACCCTGGACGAGGCTGCTGCCATCAAGAACACCACCATTGCCGAAGAGCTGGCCCTGCCGCCGGTGAAGATCCACTGCTCGGTTCTGGCTGAGGATGCCATCAAGGCGGCCGTCCAGGACTACAAGCAGAAGAAGGGTCTGATCTGATCATCGAGGAGTCGTTATGGCCATCAGCATGACCGAAGCCGCCGCCAGCCATGTCCGTCGCTCCCTTGAGGGGCGCGGCAAGGGTGAGGGAATTCGACTCGGCGTCCGCACCACTGGCTGCTCCGGCCTGGCCTACGTGCTGGAGTTCGTCGATGAGGTGGCTTCCGAGGATCTCGTTTACGAGAGCCACGGGGTCAAGGTGATCATTGATCCCAAGAGCCTGGCCTACCTCGACGGCACCGAGCTGGACTTCGTTCGCGAGGGCCTTAACGAGGGCTTCAAGTTCAATAACCCGAACGTTCGCGGCGAGTGCGGTTGCGGCGAAAGCTTCAACGTCTGAGGTTCGGTGTGGGTAGTCCCTGTCACTTCGCGCTGTTCGATCTCAAGCCCGGCTTCGAGATAGATCCCGAGCGCCTGGCGGTTCGCTATCGCGAGCTTGCCCGTACCGTCCACCCTGACCGCTTCGTCGACGCCTCCGAGCGCGAGCAGCGACTCGCGCTTGAGCATGCCGCCCAGCTCAACGAGGCCTACCAGGTCCTGCGCAGTACCCCGCAGCGCGCGCTTTACCTGTTGGCGCTGAAGGGGCGCGAGCTGCCACTCGAAGCGACCGTCCAGGATCCCGGCTTCCTGCTGCAGCAGATGCAGTGGCGCGAAGAGCTGGAAGACCTCCAGGACTCCGCTGATCTCGATGGCGTGGCCTCCTTCAAGCGCCGCCTGCGCTCGGCCCAGGGCGAGCTCGAGTCGGCGTTCGCCGCCTGTTGGGATGACGAAGCCCGTCGCGATGAGGCCGAGCGCCTTGTGCGCCGCATGCAATTCCTCGACAAGCTCGCTCAGGAAGTGCGCCAACTCGAAGAGCGCCTCGACGACTAACCCTGTCGCCCTCGCCATGGCGGGGGCGCCGCCTGACTAGCAGACCAGCATGGCCCTACTGCAGATCGCCGAACCCGGACTGAGCCCCAAGCCGCACCAGCGTCGCCTGGCCGTGGGTATCGACCTTGGCACCACCAATTCCCTCGTCGCCGCCGTCAGAAGCGGTGTCGCCGAGCCCTTGCCCGATGCCCAGGGCGACGTGATCGTTCCTTCGGCTGTTCGCTACCATCCCGACCGGGTCGAGGTCGGGCGTACCGCCCGTGACGCCGCCCTGGACGACCCGCTGAACACCGTTCTCTCCGTCAAGCGTCTCATGGGGCGTGGCCTTGAGGATGTAAAACATTTGGGCGAGCACCTGCCCTACCGCTTCGTTGCAGGGGAATCCCACATGCCGTTCATCGAGACCGTGCAGGGCGTCCGCAGCCCGGTCGAGGTGTCCGCCGATATCCTTCGCGCATTGCGCCAGCGTGCCGAGTCGAGCCTGGGTGGCGAGCTGGTCGGTGCGGTCATCACCGTGCCGGCCTATTTCGACGACGCCCAGCGGCAGGCCACCAAGGACGCTGCGCGGTTGGCCGGCCTTAATGTGCTGCGCCTGCTCAATGAGCCGACGGCGGCAGCGGTCGCCTACGGCCTGGACAAGCAGGCCCAGGGTGTCGTTGCCATCTATGACCTGGGTGGCGGCACCTTTGACGTGTCCATCCTTCGCCTGACCCGCGGGGTCTTTGAGGTCCTGGCCACGGGTGGCGACAGCGCCCTCGGCGGTGATGACTTCGACCATGCCATCGCTGGTTGGATCGTCGAGCAGGCCGGCCTTTCCGCTGACCTGGACGCCGGTGCCCAGCGCAACCTGCTGCAAGTCGCCTGTGCTGCCAAAGAAGCACTCACCACGGCTGACCATGTGGAGGTTGGCTACCGCGGCTGGGCGTCCATCTTGACTCGCGATCATTTCGAGGCACTGATCGAGCCCATGGTGGCGCGCAGCCTCAAGGCCTGTCGCCGTGCCGTGCGGGACGCCGGCATAGAAGTCGAGGATGTCGAGGCGGTGGTGATGGTCGGCGGTTCGACTCGTGTGCCCCGTGTTCGCGAGGCGGTGGCGGGTCTGTTCGGGCGTGAGCCGCTGACCGACATTGACCCGGACCAGGTGGTGGCCATCGGTGCTGCCATCCAGGCTGACATCCTGGCGGGCAACAAGCGTGGCGAAGAGCTGCTGTTGCTTGACGTGATCCCGCTATCCCTCGGTCTCGAGACCATGGGCGGGCTGATGGAGAAGGTCATCCCGCGCAACACCACCATCCCGGTGGCGCGCGCGCAGGACTTCACCACCTACCGCGATGGCCAGACCGCCATGATGATCCATGTGCTCCAGGGTGAGCGTGAGCTGGTCAAGGACTGCCGTTCCCTGGCGCGCTTCGAGCTTCGTGGCATCCCGCCGATGGTGGCGGGCGCGGCGAAGATCCGCGTCACCTTCCAGGTGGATGCCGACGGTTTGTTGGGCGTGACCGCGCGGGAGTTGGGCTCGGGTATCGAGGCGAGCATCCAGGTCAAGCCGTCCTACGGTCTGACCGATGGCGAGATAGCCCGTATGCTCCAGGACTCCTTCCAGTACGCCAATGACGACAAGCAGGCCCGGGTGCTGCGTGAGCACCAGGTCGAGGCCCGCCGCCTGATCGAAGCCGTCGAGGCGGCTGTCCAGGCGGATGGCGACACCCTGCTGGACGGCGACGAGCGTGCCGCCATCGCCTATCAGCTGGATCAACTGCGCGAGCTGCTCGAAGGCAGCGACGGCCTGGCGATCGAGCAGCAGACCAAACGACTGGTCCAGGTGACCGACGCCTTCGCGGCGCGGCGCATGGATGCCAGTGTCAAGGCAGCCCTGGCCGGGCGCCGACTGAATGAAATCGAGGAATGACCCCATGCCGCAGATCGTATTCCTGCCCCACGCCGAGCACTGCCCCGAAGGGTTGGTGGTAGAGGCCCAGACGGGCGAGACCATCATTGCGGCGGCGCTGCGCAACGGCCTGGAGATCGAGCATGCCTGCGAGATGTCCTGCGCCTGCACCACCTGCCACGTGGTCGTCCGTGAGGGCTTCGCGTCCATGGAGCCCTCAGACGAACTGGAGGACGACATGCTGGACAAGGCCTGGGGGCTGGAGGCCGAATCGCGTCTGTCCTGTCAGGCCGTCGTAGGCGAAGAGGACTTGGTGGTGGAGATTCCGAAGTACACCATCAACCAGGTTTCGGAAAAGCACTGAGGGCCGCGCCATGAGTCTGAAATGGGTTGATGTGCTGGAAATCGCCATCCAGCTTGCCGAAAGCAAGCCAGACGTGGACCCGCGCTACGTCAATTTCGTCGACCTCCACAATTGGGTGACCAGTTTGCCGGATTTTGATGACGACACCCGGCGAGGGGGCGAGAAGGTTCTGGAGGCGATCCAGGCGGCCTGGATCGAAGAGGCTGACTGAGACCCACTCAGCCACCCTACGCATTTAACTGGAACCCGCGTATAATTCGCGGGTTTAATTTTTCGCTTTAATCCATAGTTTCCGGAGTAATTCCATGGCTGTTGAACGTACCCTCTCCATCATCAAGCCGGACGCCGTTTCCAAGAACGTCATCGGCGAGATCGTCACCCGCTTCGAGAAGGCCGGCCTGCGCGTCGTTGCCGCCAAGATGGTCCAACTGTCCGAGCGTGAAGCCGGCGGCTTCTACGCCGAGCACAAAGAGCGTCCCTTCTTCAAGGATCTGGTTTCCTTCATGACCTCCGGTCCGGTCGTTGTCCAGGTACTGGAAGGCGAAGGCGCCATCGCCAAGAACCGTGAACTGATGGGCGCTACCGATCCGAAGAAAGCCGATGCCGGTACCATCCGCGCCGATTTCGCCGTTTCCATTGACGAAAACGCCGTACACGGTTCCGACTCCGAGGCCTCCGCTGCTCGCGAGATCGCCTACTTCTTCGCCGCCACCGAGGTGTGCGCTCGCATCCGCTGATCGCGGCTGGGAGAGGGTGAAGCCATGACTGCATCGACCGGTAAAGTGAACCTGCTGGGTCTGACCCAGCCGCAACTGGAAAGCTTCTTCGAAACCATCGGGGAGAAACGCTTCCGCGCCGGTCAGGTGATGAAGTGGATTCACCACTTCGGCGTCGAGGACTTCGACGCCATGAGCAATATCGGCAAGGCCTTGCGCGAGAAGCTCAAGGCCTCTGCCGAAATCCGTGGCCCGGAAGTGGTCAGCCAGGACATTTCCAGCGATGGCACCCGCAAGTGGGTGGTCCGTGTGGCGTCGGGCAGTTGCGTCGAGACGGTCTACATCCCCCAGGGAGGGCGCGGCACGTTGTGCGTCTCGTCCCAGGCTGGTTGCGCGCTGGACTGCAGCTTCTGCTCCACTGGCAAGCAGGGTTTCAACAGCGACCTCACCGCCGCCGAGATCATCGGCCAGGTCTGGATCGCCAACAAATCCTTCGGAACCGTCCCGGCCAAGATCGACCGCGCCATCACCAACGTGGTGATGATGGGCATGGGCGAGCCGCTGCTGAACTTCGACAACGTCGTGTCCGCCATGACCATCATGATGGACGACCTCGGCTATGGCATTTCCAAGCGCAAGGTGACCCTGTCCACCTCCGGCGTGGCACCGATGATCGACAAGCTCGCTGAAGTCACCGACGTGTCGCTGGCGCTGTCCCTGCACGCGCCCAATGACGAACTGCGTAACGAGCTGGTGCCGATCAACAAGAAGTACCCCCTCGCGGTGGTGCTGGATGCCTGCAATCGCTACATCTCCCGTCTCGGTGAGAAGCGCTTCCTGACCATCGAGTACACGCTGCTCAAGGATGTGAACGATCAGCCTGTCCATGCTGAGCAGATGATCGCACTCCTCAAGGATTTTCCTTGCAAGATCAACCTCATTCCGTTTAATCCCTTCCCCTTCTCCGGGTACGAGCGGCCGAGCAACAACGCCATTCGCCGTTTTCAGGACCTGTTGCACAAGGCCGGTCACAACGTCACCGTTCGCACCACCCGTGGCGACGACATCGACGCCGCTTGTGGGCAACTGGTCGGGCAGGTCATGGACCGTACCCGCCGCAGCCAGCGTTACATCGCCCTGCGTCAGCTCGACAACGACGCGGACGCCGGCCTGAACGCCGCCAACCGAAACTGAAGGGAGAAACTCCATGACCCTGCGCGCTGCGCTCATTCTCGTACTCGCCAGTCTGGCTGGCTGCGTATCCACCGGCTCGGTGGACCCGATGAGGACCGCGGAGGGGCGTGAAAAGGCCCGGGATGCCTATATCCAGCTGGGCCTCGGCTACCTGCAGCAGGGGGCTGCGGAGCGTGCCAAGGTGCCGCTGCGCAAGGCCCTCGAACTCGACTCTTCCAGCGCGGATGCCAACGCCGCGCTGGCCTTGGTTTTCCAGACCGAGATGGAACCCAAGCTGGCCGACGAGCACTACCGCAAGGCCCTCTCCTCACGTCGCGATGCGCGCATCCTCAATAACTATGGCGGTTTCCTGTTCGAGCAGAAGCGCTACGAGGAAGCCCTCGAACGCTTCCAGGAAGCGGCAGAAGACAGCCTCTATCCCGAGCGTTCCCGAGTATTCGAGAACCTCGGCCTGACGGCCCTGCGCATGAAGCGTATCGACCAGGCCAAGCAGTATTTCGACAAGTCCCTGCGCCTGAACATCCAGCAGCCCGTGGCATTGCTGGAAATGGCCAGCCTCTCGTTCGATGAGAAGCAGTACGTTCCCGCCCGTGATTACTACGAGCGTTACACCAAGATCGCCCCCCAGACAGCCCGCAGCCTCCTGCTCGGCGTGCGCATCGCCACGGTCTTCGAGGACCGTGACCAGGCCGCCAGCCTGGGCCTGCAGCTCAAACGCCTCTATCCCGGTACGCCCGAGTACCAGCAATACCTGTCGGAGCAAAGATGAAAGCGTCGCAACCCGAACCTGTCGCTGCGACCCGGGGCAATCCGGGCGAAGTGCTGCGCCAGGCGCGAGAAAACCAGGGCCTGGACCTGGCCGACATCGCCCGCCAGCTGAACCTCACCGAATATGCGTTGCGCCAGCTGGAAGCCGGCTCGTTCGAGCAGCTTCCCGGCCATACTTTCGCGCGTGGCTACATCCGTGCCTACGCCAAGCTCATCGGGCTGGACCAGGCTGAACTGGTTGCCGAGTTCGATCGTTACACCGGTACCGATGCCACCGGCAGCAGCGTCCACAGCCTGGGACGTATCGAGGAGCCGGTCCGTCTGTCCCAGAGTGTGTTGCGTTTCGTCAGCTTCGCGATCCTCGTTGCTTTGGGTGTCATCGGCTTCCTCTGGTGGCAGGACCAGGCCGAGCGCCGCGCCAGCGACAACAGCGAGCTGAACCTGGAGCATGTGGAAGTCGAGAGTGCCGACGGCACTACCCAGATCCACCCGCTGGACGAGCTTGAGGACCAGGCTGTTGCCGGAACCCAGCAGGAGGCCCAGGCTGGAGGCGAGACTGCCGCAACTCCTGAGGCTGCACCGCACCAACCTGCCACGCCAGCCCAGGCACCAGTTGTGGCTGCGGCTTCTCCGGCTACCGCTCAGCCCGTGCAGCCGAACACTGCAGCACCGTCCACGGCGCCAACCCAGACTACCGTTCCGGCCCAGCCTCCCGCTCCTGCTGTGACGCCCGGCGCGCCGGTTGTGGCCGCTGCCGGTCAAGGCGTGGTGCGTGTGCAGTTCACTGCCAACTGCTGGTTCCAGCTCACCGATGCCGGCGGCAGCGTGCTGCAGAGCGGAATCAAGCGCTCCGGCGAAAGCATCGAGGCTGCCGGCAAGCCCCCCCTCGAGTTGCGACTGGGCTACGCCCGAGGCGCTCAGGTCAGTTACAACGGCCAGCCCGTGGATATCGCGCCGTTCATCCATGGCGAGACCGCTCGCCTGAAACTGGGTCAATAAACGATGCATTGCGAATCCCCGATCAAACGTCGCCCTTCCCGCAAGATATGGGTCGGCTCCGTGCCGGTGGGGGGCGATGCCCCCATCGCTGTGCAGAGCATGACCAACACCGACACCTGCGACGTCGCCGCCACCGTCGGCCAGATCCGTCGCCTGGAGGAAGCCGGTGCGGATATCGTCCGTGTGTCCGTGCCGGACATGGAGGCAGCCGAAGCCTTCGGCCTCATCAAGCAGCAGGTCCGTGTCCCGCTGGTGGCCGATATCCACTTCGACTACAAGATCGCCTTGCGCGTGGCCGAACTGGGCGTCGACTGCCTGCGCATCAACCCCGGCAACATCGGCCGCGAAGACCGCGTGAAGGCCGTGGTCGATGCCGCCCGTGACCGCAACATCCCGATCCGTGTCGGCGTGAACGCCGGTTCCCTGGAGAAGGATCTGCAGAAGAAGTATGGCGAGCCCACCCCGGAAGCCCTGCTCGAATCGGCCATGCGCCATGTGGACTACCTCGACAAGCTGGACTTCCAGAACTTCAAGGTCAGCGTGAAGGCCTCCGACGTGTTCATGGCCGTCGCCGCCTATCGCCTGCTGGCCAGGCAGATCGAGCAGCCCCTGCACCTCGGCATCACCGAGGCCGGTGGTCTGCGCTCGGGTACCGTCAAGTCGGCGGTCGGACTGGGTATGCTGCTCGCCGAAGGCATCGGCGACACCATCCGCATTTCCCTGGCCGCCGACCCGGTGGAAGAGATCAAGGTTGGTTTCGATATCCTCAAGTCCCTGCGCCTGCGCTCCCGTGGCATCAACTTCATCGCCTGCCCGAGTTGCTCGCGGCAGAACTTCGATGTGGTCAAGACCATGAACGAACTGGAAGGGCGCCTGGAGGACCTGTTGGTCCCGCTGGACGTTGCCGTCATCGGATGCGTCGTCAACGGCCCCGGCGAAGCCAAGGAGGCCCACATCGGCCTCACCGGCGGTACGCCGAACAACCTGGTCTACATCGACGGCAAGCCGGCGCAGAAACTGCAGAACGAGAACCTGGTGGATGAGCTGGAGAGGCTGATCCGTCGCAAGGCGGCCGAGAAGGCCGAGGCTGACGCGGCCGTCATCGCCCGCAGCTGAATAAGGACACCCCGTGAGCAAGACCCTCCAAGCCATCCGTGGCATGAACGACATCCTGCCGGAGCAGACCCCTGCCTGGCGCTACCTGGAAAACACCTTCGCCACGCTGCTCGACGGCTATGGCTACAAGGAAATCCGCCTGCCCATCCTCGAGTTCACCGAGCTGTTCGCCCGGGGCATCGGCGAGGGCACCGACGTGGTCGACAAGGAGATGTACACCTTCCTCGACCGCAACGAAGAGTCGCTGACCCTGCGTCCCGAAGGCACGGCCGGTTGCGTGCGTGCCGTCCTTGAGCACGGCCTCACCGGCGGTGGCCAGGTGCAGAAGTTGTGGTACGCCGGCCCGATGTTCCGCTACGAGAAGCCGCAGAAAGGCCGCTACCGCCAGTTCCACCAGATCGGCGTGGAAGTGTTCAACCTCCCCGGGCCGGACATCGACGCCGAACTGATCGTGCTTACCTGGCGCCTCTGGCAAAAACTCGGCATTGCCGACGCCGTGACCCTGCAGCTGAACAGCCTGGGTTCCAGCGAAGCCCGTGCGCGCTACCGTGACGCCCTGGTGGCCTACCTGCAGGAGCGTTTCGACCGCCTCGACGAAGACAGCCAGCGTCGCCTCACCACCAACCCGCTGCGCATCCTCGACAGCAAGAACGCCGATACCCAGGCACTGCTGGTGGATGCGCCGACCCTGCACGACTACCTGGACGAAGAGTCCGTCGCGCACTTCGAAGGCCTCAAGGCGCGCCTGGATGCCGTCGGCATCCGCTACGAAATCAACCAGAAGCTGGTGCGCGGCCTCGACTACTACAGCCGCACCGTCTTCGAATGGGTGACCGACAAGCTCGGTGCCCAGGGCACCGTCTGTGCCGGTGGCCGCTATGACGGGCTGGTCAGCCAGTTCGGTGGCAAGCCGACCCCGGGCGTCGGTTTCGCCATGGGCGTCGAGCGCCTGGTGCTGCTGCTGGATACCCTGCAGCAGATCCCCGACACCCTCAACGCCCCGGCCGACGTCTACATCTGCGCCTTTGGCGAGCCGGCCGAGCTGGCTGCCCTGGCCCTGGCCGAGCGCCTGCGCGATGGCCTGCCGGGCCTGCGCCTGCTGGTCAACGCCGCTGCCGGCAGCTTCAAGAGCCAGTTCAAGAAAGCCGACAAGAGCGGCGCACGGTATGCGCTGATCCTGGGTGAGGACGAACTGGCCAAGCGCGTGGTAGGTTTCAAACCCCTGCGCGAAGACCAGGAACAACAGAACATTGCCTGGGATGCTCTGACCGAGCACCTGGCCGCCTGCCTGCAACAGGCTTGAGCTTTGGAACATAGGAGTTGATTGGGGTGAGCACGCGTAGCGAAGACGAAGAACTGGCGGCGATCAAGGATTGGTGGCAACGCAACGGCAAGCCCCTGGTCACTGGTGGCGCACTGGCGCTGGCCGTGGTGTTCGGCTGGCAGGCCTGGCAGAAGTACCAGACCAACCAGTCCCAAGGCGCCTCCATCGTCTACCAGCAATTGCTGGAGACGGCCCTGAACCCCAGCGGCAAGCCCGACGCCGGCAAGGTCGCGGAGCTGGCCAACAAGCTGAAGAGCGATTTCGGCGGCACTCACTACGCCCAGTACGGCAGCCTGTTCGTCGCCAAGGTGGCGGTGGAGTCCGGCAAGCTGGACGACGCGGCCGCCGAGCTCAAGGCCATCGTCGACAAGCCGGCTGACCCGACCCTGGGTGAGCTGGCACGTCAGCGCCTGGCCCGTGTCCTGGCCGCCCAGGGCAAGGTCGATGACGCCCTGAAGCTGCTCGAAGGCGATGCCGCCAAGTCGTTCCTTGCCAGCCGCGAAGAACTCAAGGGCGACCTGCTGGTCCAGCTGGGCCGCGTCGATGATGCCCATGCCGCTTACGAGAAGGCCAAGGCCGCGCTGTCGGATGACGCCGCAGTCGGTGGCCTGCAGATGAAGCTCGACGACCTCGCCAAAGGGGACGCATGACGATGCGCTGGAAATTCGCCGCACTGCTCGCCCTGGCTGTACTGGCCGCCGGTTGCAGCAGCAACAGCAAGAAGGAATTGCCACCGGCCGAACTGCCGAAGATCACCGAAGAAGTCGAGCTCAAGGAGGTTTGGAGCCGCTCCATTGGTGAAGGCCAGGGCGAGACCTACAACATGCTGGTGCCCGCCGTCGACGGCGACGTCATCTACGCAGGTGACGTCGAAGGCCTGGTGGTTGCCATGGACCGCATGACCGGCGACAAGCTGTGGACCAAGGAGCTCGACCTGCCGGTATCCGGCGCGGTCGGTGCCGGCTACGGCCTGGTGCTCGTGGGCACCCTGAAAGGCGAAGTCATCGCCCTTGACTCCAGCAACGGTGAAGAGCGCTGGCGTGCTCGGGTCAACGGCGAAGTGCTGGCACCGCCGGCCACCAACGGTGACGTGGTGGTCGTGCAGACCCAGAACGACACACTGTTCGGCTTCGACGCCTCCACCGGCAACCAGCGCTGGATCTACGAGAACACCCCGGCGGTGCTCACGCTGCGTGGCACCGGTGCGCCGGTTGTGACCAACCGCCTGGCGGTAGCTGGCCTGTCGTCCGGCAAAGTGATCGCCGTCGACGTGCAGCGTGGCCTGCCAGTGTGGGAGCAGCGTGTCGCCGTGCCTCAGGGCCGTTCCGAACTGGATCGTGTCGTGGACATCGACGGCGGCCTGCTGCTGTCCGGTGGCACCCTGTACGTCTCCACCTACCAGGGCCGCGTCGCCGGCCTGGACCTGGAAAGCGGTCGCGTGCTGTGGCAGCGCGAAGCTTCCAGCTACGTGGGCGTCGCCCAGGGCTTCGGCAGCGTCTACGTCAGCCAGGCCAGCGGCACCATCGAAGGCATCGACGAGCGTTCGACTTCTGCCCTGTGGAGCAACGACTCCCTGGCCCGTCGCCAGCTCTCGGCCCCCGAGGTGTTCTCCAGCTACGTGGCGGTCGGTGACTTCGAAGGCTATCTGCACCTGCTGAGCCAGGTGGACGGTCACTTCGTCGGTCGCGAGAAGATCGACGGCGACGGCCTGCGCGCCCGTCCGCTGGTAGTGGGCGACATGCTCTACGCCTTCGGCAATGGTGGGAAGCTGGTCGCCCTGACCATCCGCTAAGCTGGTGTTCAATGTCCGGCCGCTGCCGTTCGACGGCAGCGGCCGTTGTGTTTTCTGAAAAATGCAGTGGAGAGCCTCATGGTTCCCGTAATCGCCCTGGTGGGCCGCCCGAACGTCGGCAAGTCCACCCTGTTCAACCGCCTGACCAAGACCCGCAACGCCATCGTCGCGGAGTACGCCGGTCTGACCCGTGATCGCCAGTACGGCGAGGCGAAGTGGCAGGGACGCACCTACATCGTCATCGACACCGGTGGTATCTCGGGTGACGAGCAAGGCATCGACGCGAAGATGGCCGAGCAGTCCCTCCAGGCGATCGAGGAAGCCGATGCCGTGCTGTTCATGGTGGACTCCCGCGCCGGCATGAGCGCCGCCGACCAGTCCATTGCCGAGCACCTGCGTCGCCGCAACAAGCGCACCTTCCTGGTGGCCAACAAGGTCGACACCGTCGACCCCGACCTGGCCCGTGCCGAGTTCAGCCCCTTGGGCCTGGGTGACGCCTTGCCTATCGCCGCAGCCCACGGTCGTGGCATCAGCCAGATGCTGCAGGCGGCCCTCGGCGAGTTCCCCCGTGATGACGATGCCGACGAGCAGGAAGCCGCCGAGACCGAAGAGGTCGCCGAAGGCGAGGAGGCCACGCGCATCCCCGGCCCGAGCGAGAAGGACGGCATCAAGATCGCCATCATCGGCCGCCCCAATGTCGGCAAGTCCACCCTGGTGAACCGCATGCTTGGTGAGGAGCGGGTGATTGTCTACGACCAGGCCGGCACCACCCGCGACAGCATCTACATCCCCTTCGAGCGCAACGAAGAGAAGTACACCCTGATCGACACCGCTGGCGTGCGTCGCCGCGGCAAGATCTTCGAGGCGGTGGAAAAGTTCTCCGTGGTGAAGACCCTCCAGGCGATCCAGGACGCCAACGTGGTCATCTTCGTCATGGACGCCCGCGAAGGCGTGGTCGAGCACGACCTCAACCTGCTGGGCTTCGTGCTGGAGACCGGCCGTGCCCTGGTCATCGCCCTGAACAAGTGGGACGGTATGGAGTCGGGCGAGCGCGACTACGTGAAGACCGAGCTGGAGCGCCGCCTGTTCTTCGTCGACTTCGCCGACATCCACTTCATCTCCGCCCTGCACGGCACGGGCGTGGGCCACCTGTATAAATCCGTCCAGGCTGCCTTCCGCTCCGCCATCACCCGCTGGCCCACCAGCCGCCTGACCCAGATCCTCGAGGACGCGGTGCAGGAGCATCAGCCACCGCTGGTGAACGGTCGCCGCATCAAGCTGCGCTACGCCCACCTGGGCGGCGCCAACCCGCCGCTGATCGTGATCCACGGCAACCAGGTGGACGCGGTGCCCAAGTCCTACACCCGTTACCTGGAGAACACCTACCGCCGGGTCCTGCGGCTGGTCGGTACGCCGATCCGCATCGAGTACAAGGGTGGTGAAAACCCCTTCGAGGGCAAGAAGAACAAGCTCACCGAGCGCCAGGTGAACAAGAAGCGTCGGCTCATGTCGCACCACAAGAAGGCCGAGAAGAAGCGCCGCGACAAGAAGCGCTGATCCCGCTGCCGGTTGGAAGAAGGGCGCCTGAGGGCGCCCTTTTTCATGGGGCGCGTCGGCTGTGGTCGGCAGCCCGCCCAGCGCTTAAGCTATGGCGCATTTCCCAGTCGCCAACAGCCGGATTGCAATGATCACCAGCAAGCTGCCCAACGTCGGCACCACCATCTTCACCCGCATGTCGCAACTGGCCGCCGAAGTCGGCGCCATCAACCTGTCCCAGGGCTTTCCCGATTTTGCCGCGCCCGCCGCGCTGTGCGATGCCGTAGGCCAGCACATCGCCCAGGGCCACAACCAGTACGCACCGATGACCGGGCTGCCGGCGCTGCGTGAGCAGGTAGCCGCCAAGGTAGCGACCTTCTACGGCCGCACGGTCAGCGCCGACAGCGAAGTGACCATCACCCCCGGCGCCACCGAGGCCATCTTCTGCGCCATCCAGGCGGTGGTCCGCGCCGGTGACGAGGTCATCGTCCTCGACCCCTGCTACGACAGCTACGAGCCCTCGGTGGAACTGGCAGGTGGGCGCTGCGTGCATGTGTCACTGGCTCTGCCGGGTTTCGCCATCGACTGGCAGCGGATGAAGGATGCGCTCAGCCCCCGCACCCGCATGATCATCCTCAACAGCCCGCACAACCCCAGCGGCGCGCTGATCTCCCGTGCCGAACTGGACCAGTTGGCGGCGCTGATCCGCGATCGTGACATCTACCTGGTGTCCGATGAGGTCTACGAACACCTGGTGTTCGACGGCGCCCAGCACGTCAGCGTGCTAGCCCATGACGAGCTCTATGCCCGCGCCTTCGTGGTCAGCTCCTTCGGCAAGACCTACCACGTCACCGGCTGGAAGACCGGCTACGTGGTGGCGCCCCCGGTACTTTCCGCCGAGCTGCGCAAGGTCCACCAGTACGTCAACTTCTGCGGTGTCACCCCGCTGCAGTGGGCGCTGGCCGACTTCATGGCCGCTCACCCCGAGCACCTGGCCGAGCTGCCCCGCTTCTACCAGGCCAAGCGCGACCTCTTCTGCGACCTGCTGGCCGACTCGCGCTTCCGCTTCACCCGCGCCGCCGGCACCTATTTCCAGCTGGTTGACTACAGCGGCATCCGCCCCGACCTGGACGATGTCGCCATGTCCGAGTGGCTCACCCGCGAGCACGGCGTGGCCGCCATTCCCGTCTCGGTGTTCTACCAGCGCGCCCCGGCCGACCTGCGGCTGGTGCGTTTCTGTTTCGCCAAACGTGAGGAGACGCTGCGCCAGGCAGCGGAAAAACTATGCGCGATCTGAGCCTTCTGCCCGACCTGAAGCTGGCCCTGGTTCAGACCACCCTGGCCTGGCACGACCGCGACGCCAACCTGAACCGGTTCGAAGCCCTGCTGGATTCTGCGCAAGGCGCTGACCTGGTGATCCTGCCGGAGATGTTTACCACCGGCTTCTCCATGGACTCCGAAGCACTCGCCGAACCTGAACAGGGCCCCACCCATGCCTGGCTCAAGATCCAGTCCGTCCGGTTGGGTGCCGTGATCACCGGTAGCGTGATCATCCGTGCCGCCGACGGCAGCCACCGCAACCGCTTGCTCTGGGCCCGCCCGGACGGCGAGGTGTTGCACTACGACAAGCGCCACCTGTTCCGCATGGCCGGCGAGCATAAGCACTACAGCCCGGGGGAGGCCCAGGCGCTGTTCGAACTCAAGGGCTGGCGGGTACGTCCGCTGATCTGCTACGACCTGCGCTTCCCGGTCTGGAGCCGTGACCCGCACGACACCGACCTGCTGCTGTACACCGCCAACTGGCCTGCTGCTCGCCGTCATCACTGGAACCGTCTGATCCCCGCCCGTGCCATCGAGAACCTCTGCTACGTCGCCGCCGTCAACCGTGTAGGCAGCGACGGAAAAGGCCACCCCTACAGCGGCGATAGTCAGGTGCTCGATTTCCAGGGGGAGCCCTTGCTGAATGCCGAGGACAGCGATGGCGTTTTCCGCACGACCCTGACGGCCGCCGCACTGGCCGCCTACCGCGAGCGCTTCCCGGCTTACCTCGACGCCGACGGCTTCCAGCTTGCGCCCTGAGCGCCAAGCGACGACGGAAGAGGATCAAGCATGAGCGAACAGAAGCCGCTCCCTGCCTCCGGGCCCCGGCTGGTGCTGGGGGACCGGGTGTTCAACACACCGGTGGAGGTCACCCTGGCGGTGGTCGGGGGCAAGTGGAAAGCGCTGCTGGTCTACCACCTGATGGGGCAGACCCGGCGCTTTTCCGAACTCAAACGCCTGGTACCGGACATCACCGAGAAGATGCTCGCCCAGCAACTGCGAGAGCTGGAGCGCGACGGCGTGGTCACCCGCACCGTGTACGCCGAAGTGCCGCCGCGGGTGGAGTACAGCCTCACCGAGCACGGCCTCAGCCTGCGCCCGGTGCTCGATGCAATGTGCGCCTGGGGCAAGTGCCACTGGCAGCAACAGGGCTGAATCGGCGTGATGGCAATTTGCTAATAATTCCCGGAAAGCCACTGCCTTAGCCCTTACCATGGCTGACGCAGGGATGCGTCGATGACAGGTCACAGGGTGTGCCTGGTGTAGTGTTGCCGCTCCCTGCCCAACATGAACGCAAGGAGCGAATTCAATGCACAAGACACTCATGGCGCTGGGCACCTGCCTGGCGATGGGCCCGGTGATGGCAGCCACCTACTGCGACAGCCGGGGCAACAGCAGCAGCGAGTGGGTGGCTGGGGTCAGCGTCAATGGCGCGGCCCGGGTCTCCGGCAATGATGGTGGCTACCTGGATGCCACCGGCAAACCACCCTTCCAACTCACCGGCAAAGGCGACCGCCTGGAACTGCGTCCCGGCTTCCGAGGCTCCCAGTACAACGAGAACTGGGGCGCCTGGATCGACTTCAACCAGAACGGCACCTTCGAGGCCAGCGAGAAGGTCCTGGCCGCCCAGGGCAGCGCGGTTGTATCTGCCCCCATCGCTATTCCTTCCGGCGCCACCGGTACCACGCGCATGCGCGTGCAGATGCGCTGGGGGTCTGCGGCCCAGCCCTGCGGCAGCATCGGCTACGGTGAGACCGAGGACTACACCGTCAAGCTGCCGGATGGCTCGGCACCCTCCACGTTCCCCTACACCCTTACTCTGGAGCCCGGCTTTTGGGTGACCCGTAGCGGTGAGCTTGGAGACAAGCTGGGCCTGATTGTGGAGATGAATGGCGAGCGCGTTCTCGACCGCAATGCTGCTGGCAATCTCCGTGATCGGTACTGGCGCAACCTCGCTGGCAATCGCTACCGAATCTGGCTCGAAGCCAACAGCGGTGATGGTTACAAGACCGTGTCCAATACCGTCAGCTACCAGCCTGGTGTAACCGATCGCGTGGCACTGACCCGCGATGCCAGCCAGGGCAGCATCAGCCCCTCGGCGGCCTTCCAGGGCAACTGGGTGATCGCTCGCCAGGGGGCCGAGGTGGTGCGCCAGCCGGCCCAGGCAGGCGTGCCGCTGCAGTTCGCCTTCACCTATGGTGAGCGCTACCAGGTCTGGGCCGAGGCCAACGTGAATGGCAAGGACGAGGCGATCTCCGTCCCGCTGGTCTTCCGCGAGGGGTTCCCGTCGCCCTACATCGACCTGGAGGTGGAGGCGGACTTCCAGCTCCGCCACAACGGCCCGAGCGGCAAGCCGCTGAGCTGGGTCATCCGCGAGAACGGCGTCGAAGTACTGCGCCAGCCCACCGGCGGTGCGTCCGAACTGCGCTACCCCTTCCAGAAGGGGCGCCAGTACAAGGTCTGGATCGAACAGACCGTTGGGAGCGAATCGGTGCAGGTCTCCGATGCCGAGTACTTCTCACCGGGGCTCACCGATCTCTTCCAACTGACCATTGGCGCTAACAATCAGGTGACTCGCAGCGGCAGCCTCAACGATCCCCTGACCTGGGTAATCGAAGAGGACGGCAATACCGTGCTGCAGCGCAATGCAGCCAACGAACTGACCTTCACCTACTCACCCTTCTATCCCACCAAGCGCTACCGCGTCTGGCTGACCCGCTTCGAGAACGGCTACTACCAGCGCGTATCCAACGTCGTGCACTATGGTCGGGCCGCGGCACCGGTCGAGGACTACCTGCCGCTCTACCAGTTGTCGGTGGACGGCAGCCAGAACCTGACCCGAACCCAGGGCACGCACAACATGCTGACCTGGGTGATCGAACAGGATGGCCAGATCGTACTGGAGCGCGGTGCAGAGAACGAGCTGAGCTACCGCTACTTCGCCTACACCCCGGGCAAGCGCTACCGCACCTGGCTGAAGGCGTTCATTGACGGCCGCTACCAGCGGGTATCGCCGGTGGTCAGCTACTGAGTTCACTGTCTCCCTGAAACGAAGAACCCCGCCAATCGGCGGGGTTCTTTTTCAGCGCGGCTGCACTCAGGCCGCTTCAGCCTCGGCCTGGCTCAGGGCGCGGTTGAGGGCGCTGAACAGGGCGCGGAAGCTGGCGGTGGTCAGGTTCTCGTCGATGCCGATGCCATGCAGGGCGCGACCGCCGTTCACCCGCAGCTCGATATAGGCAGCGGCCTTGGCGTTCGTGCCTGCCCCGATGGCGTGTTCGGAGTAGTCCATCACTTCCACCTTCACTGGCAGGCTGGCCACCAGCGCTTCCAGCGGGCCCTTGCCCATGCCGCGCAGGTGTTGGGTCTCGCCCTTGACCTGGACCTCGATGTCCACCGCGCTGGTGCCGTTCTCTTCCTGCAGGCGATGGCCTTTCAGGGTGTAGGGCGTGGTGGCCTGCAGGTACTCGGCGTCGAGCAGCTTGTGGATCTGCTCGGCGGTCATTTCCAGGCCGAGGCGGTCGGTTTCCTTCTGCACCACCTGGCTGAATTCGATCTGCATACGGCGCGGCAGGCTGATGCCGTATTCCTGTTCCAGCAGGAAGGTGATGCCGCCCTTGCCGGACTGGCTGTTGACGCGGATGACCGCCTCGTAGCTGCGGCCGATGTCGGCCGGGTCGATCGGCAGGTAGGGCACCTCCCAGATGCCGTCTTCCTTCTGCTGGGCGAAGCCCTTGCGGATGGCGTCCTGGTGGGAGCCGGAGAAGGCGGTGTGCACCAGGTCGCCCACGTAGGGGTGGCGCGGGTGGACCGGCAGTTGGTTGCACTCTTCCACCACCTTGCGCACGGCATCGATGTCGGAGAAGTCCAGCTTCGGGTGCAGGCCCTGGGTGTACATGTTCAGCGCCAGGGTCACCAGGTCGACGTTGCCGGTGCGTTCGCCGTTGCCGAACAGGCAGCCTTCCACGCGGTCGGCGCCAGCCATCAGGCCAAGCTCGGTGGCGGCCACGCCGGTGCCACGGTCGTTATGGGTGTGCAGGCTGATGATCACCGAGTCGCGGCGGCTGATGTGGCGACCGAACCACTCGATCTGGTCGGCGTACACGTTCGGCGTAGCGCATTCCACCGTGGCTGGCAGGTTGAGGATGATCTTCTTCTCGGGGGTGGGCTGCCAGACGTTGATCACGGCGTCGCAGACTTCGACGGCGAACTCCAGCTCGGTGGAGCTGAAGATTTCCGGCGAGTACTGGAAGGTCCAGTCGGTTTCCGGCTGCTTCGCGGCCAGGTCGCGGATCAGGGTGGCGGCCTTGACGGCGATGTCGACCACACCGGCCCTGTCCTGGTTGAAGACGATGCGGCGGAAGGACGGCGCTGTGGCGTTGTAGACGTGGACGATGGCCTTCTTCGCGCCCTTGAGGGATTCGAAGGTGCGGGTGATCAGGTCCTCGCGGGCCTGGGTCAGCACCTGGATGGTCACGTCATCGGGGATATGGCCGCCGTCGATCAGTTCGCGGACGAAGTTGAAGTCGGTGTCGGAGGCGGAGGGGAAGGCCACCTCGATCTCCTTCAGGCCCACCTGCACCAGGGTCTTGAAGAAGCGCATCTTCTTCTGCGCATCCATCGGCTCGATCAGCGACTGGTTGCCGTCGCGCAGGTCGGAGCTGCACCAGATCGGCACTTCGGTGATGGTCTTCGACGGCCAGGTGCGGTCCGGCAGGTTGATGGCGGGGAACGGGCGGTACTTGCTGGACGGGTCTTTGAGCATGCTCATGGCGAAATCCTTGTGTCGGGCCTGGTCGTTGCGGGGCCCTGGGCGAATGAAAAGCCGGGATGAGGCGACGCTGTTCAGCTACGCAGTCGCGGGCTGACCAGGCGGAGGCAGGCATGCTGCCGGAGGAGGATGAGGGTGTGAGCGTTTTGCATGCGGACAACCCTATTGATTCGGGTTGTGGATGGCAAGTCTTGCGGAAAAATTGGTGGAAAGCGTCTTTAATAGGGTTTTTAAGGGTTTTTTATGCTGATGTAGAAGGCGTTGCGCGAGAGGAATTGCGCGTCAACGCAACAAGCTCAGGACCGACTGCGGTATCTGGTTGGCCTGCACCAGCACGCTCTGCGCCGCCTGGCGCAGGATCTGCTGGGAGGCAAGGGTGGCGGTTTCGTTGGCGTAGTCGGCGTCGAGGATGCGCGAGCGGCTGGCGCTGACGTTTTCGCCGATGTTCTGCAGGTTGGAAATGGTCGCCTCCAGGCGGTTCTGGATGGCGCCCATGTAGGCGCGCTGGCTGTCGACGTAGGCCAGTGCATCGTCGATGTCCATCACCGCCATGCCGGGGGTCTTGGTCAGGTCGATGTTGTTCAGTGCCATGGCACCGATGTTGAACGCGTCCAGCCCCACGTCGATGGTTTCAAAGGCCTTGGCGCCCACCTGTAAAGAGATCTGCGTCCCGCCGCCGGTGGCGGTGGCATCGAACAACTTGGGCGGGATGAGCTTGAAACCGATGGACCCCGGCACGCCGATGCCTCGGTTGGGCAGCACGTTTTCGGCGGTCAGCACGTCGCCGCCGTCGGCATCGAAGCCGCCGATGGCGCCGGTGTCGGCGTTGGTCAGGTTCATGGCGGCGATGAAGGCTGCGCCGTCTGCACTGAACTTCGTGGTGAAGTCCGCCGTGCTGGCGAAGGCCCCGCAGCTGGCGTTGGCCAGGGCGTCGTCCAGCGTGGAGTTGGCGTTGCCGGCCAGGTACTGCATCACGTCGCGGATGCCCAGCCCGCCGGCGGCCTTGATCTCGGCGTGCATGTAGCGCACGGCAGCGTAGGAGGCCGAATAGCCGGCACTGCTGGCGATGCTGCCGAAGGCGCCCATCACCCCGCCGATGCCGCTGGCGGCGATGTCGGCGGCCAGGCGCTCGTCGGCGCCCTGGGCGGCTTCCGCCGTGCCTTCCTTGAACCAGTCGGGCAGGGCGTTGAAGTTCATGGTCCGCCCCATCACCGCGTGCACCATCTCGTGGGCCAGCACCCGGTCGGTGTACTGGCCGGGGTTGGTGCCGCCGTTGGGCAGGGTAGAGCTGTCGAAGTAGGCCAGGTTCACGTTCAGCACCTGGTCGTAGTACTTGCCGCCCGCGCCGGGCGTGCCGGCGACAGAAGCCAGCGCGTTGCTCGACGGGTCATTGGTGAGGGTGATGGTCAGCGGGGCGCCGTCCGCCTTCAGTCCGTAGGCATCCAGCACGCGCTTCTCGCCTTCACCGATCCAGAACCCCTGCAGCGAGTTGAGCACGGCGCGTTCGTCGAGCTTGCCCAGTCGGGAGCTGTTGTCCTGGTTGAACACCTGGCGACCGCCGAAGGTGGTGGTCTCGTTGACCCGGTTGATCTCCTGCAGGAGTTGTTGCGCCTCCTGGTTCAGCGCGGCGCGCTCGGTGGCGGTGTTGGAGCCGTTCATCGCCTGCAGCCCGAGCGTACGGATGCGCTGCAGCGCGCCGGTCACGCTTTGCAGCGCGCCTTCGCCCACCTGCAGCATGGACAGGCCGTCATTGGCGTTACGCACGGCAATACCGAGGCCGCGCACCTGGGACGTAAGGGCATTGGAAATCTGCAGGCCAGCCGCATCGTCCTTGGCGCTGTTGATGCGCTGGCCGGTGGAGAGGCGCTGCATAGCCCTTTCGAGCGTCCTGTTGGTGTCGCCCAGTTGCCGTTGCGTGAACGATGAGGCGGTGTTGGTGTTGACCGTCAGCATCAGTCGATCGCTCGGACCATGAGGCCGGGAAATTCCGGCTCGTCAGGGTCATCGGCGGTCGTGCTGGCTTCTTGACGGCGGTGCGTCTCAGGCCGACGAATGGTGTGGATGCGGGCGCTGCAGCTCGCGCAGGTCCGCGCCGCTGGGGTGCTGGAAGACCCGCAGGCCGAACTCCGGGAGAATCGCCAGGAGGTGGTCGAAGATGTCCGACTGGATCGCCTCGTAGCGGGCCCAGGCGGTGGTGCTGGTGAAGCAGTACAGCTCCAGCGGCAGGCCGTCGGCGGTTGGCGCCATCTGCCGCACCAGCAGGGTCATGTCCTGGCGGATCTCCGGGTGGTGGCGCAGGTACTGCTCCACGTAGGCGCGGAAGGTGCCGATGTTGGTCAACTGACGGCTGTTCACCGGCAGGCGTACCGATTCATCCAGTTGGGCGTTCCAGCTCAGCAGCTCGCTTTCCTTGGCCTTGAGGTAGCTGTCCAGCAGGCGGAAGCGGCGCAGGCTCGTCTGCTCGTCGGCGCTGAGGAAGTGCACGCTGTTCTGGTCCAGGTAAAGGCTGCGCTTGATCCGCCGTCCGCCGGACTCCTGCATGCCCCGCCAGTTCTTGAACGAGTCGGTGATGAAGCGCTTGGTGGGGATGGTGGTGATGGTCTTGTCCCAGTTCTGCACCTTCACCGTGTGCAGGGCGATGTCGATCACGTCGCCGTCGGCGTTCAGCTGGGGCATCTCCACCCAGTCGCCGACACGGATGATGTCGTTGGAGGTGATCTGCACGCTGGCCACCAGGGACAGCAGGGTGTCCTGGAAGATCAGCATCAGCACCGCGGCCATGGCACCGAGGCCGGACAGCAGGATCAGCGGCGAGCGGTCGATCAGGCTGGCCACCATGAGGATCGCGGCGATGGCGAACACGGCGATCTTCAGCACCTGCAGGTAGCCCTTGATGGGCCGCAGGTGCGCGTCTGGGCGGCGGTTGTAGAGGCTGTTGACGATGTCCAGCAGGGCGCTGATCGCCAGGGCCAGGGTTAGGATGATGAACGCCGCGCAGACATTGGTGACCACCGTCACCAGCGCAGCGGGCAGGCCGGGCACCAGCTTCACCCCGGCGGTCAGCACCAGCGCGGGGACGACGTTGGCCAGGCGCTTGATCAGCCCCTGGTCCTGGATCTGCCCGCCGACGAGGCGCAGCAGCCCCTTGAGGAGGATGCGCCGGACGATCCAGTTGGACAGCCAGGCCAGCAGGAGGAGGACGGAGGAGGCGACGAGCGTGTGCAGTTCCGGGTGCTGTCGCAGCCACTCCAGGGAATGGTTGAACGTGTCTTGCATGGGCTGCTCCCTTCAGGGTTCCGATGGGTGGGGGTCTGCCCCAAAACCGCCGGACCTTAGCAAAACGCAGCCCGGCGGCCCAAGCCCGGGGGTGTAAGCGCAGGTGTCGCTGCGCCCTGGGCCGTCATGTTCAGGGCGTGTAGGCACCGATGAAGATGGCCGGATCGACCCGCACGTCATTCAGGCTGACGTTCCAGTGCATGTGCGGCCCGGTGGCCCGGCCGGTGGCGCCGACGCGCCCCACCACGCCGCCGCGCGGTAGTGCCTGGCCGAGCTTAACGTCCACCTTGGACAGGTGGCAGAACATGCTGATCAGCCCCTGGCCGTGATCGACGAAGACGGTCTTGCCGTTGAAGAAGTAGTCGCCGATGAGGATGACCTTGCCGGCCGCCGGGGCCTTGATCGGGGTGCCGGCTCCCACCGCGAAGTCCAGGCCGGAGTGCGGGTTGCGCTCCTCGCCGTTGAAGAAGCGGCGCAGGCCGAAGGGGCTGGAGAGCGGGCCGTTCACCGGCTTGTCGAACAGCAGGTTGCTTGGCGTGCCGGGGCTGAAGGTGCGGTAGGCGCGGGTCTGTTCCGCCAGTTCGCGGTCGATGCGCTTCAGGTCCTTGGGCAGCGGGTTCACCTGGCGGGTGTTCTTCAGGGTGATGCGCTGTTCCTTGTAGTGGCGGGTGCCGACCGTGAAGGCCAGGCGGCGACCGTCGCTCACCTCGATGCGCTGTTCGCCAGCGGCGGTGCCCAGCGGAATGCCGACGATGGCGATCCAGTCGCGCCCTTCCTCCTTGACCACCAGCACCGGCTTGCCCTGGTAGCGGGCCGTGGGCGCCTGGGCGCCCTGGCCGAGCTGGACCACGGCGACACCGCCGGGCACCGGCTTGTCCAGCAGGCGGGTGATGAAGCCCTCGGCCTGAGCGGGGAGGGCGACAAGGAGAAGCAGGGCGAGCAACAGGCGCATCGATCAGTCCAGCAGTGAGAGGGTGACGGGGGCCAGGTGGTTGTCCTCGACCCGTACCTCGAGTTCACCTTCGCCGAGGCGCGCCTTGAGGCGTTGGCCGGGTTGGGTCTGGCTGGCGCTGCGGATGGCCTGGCCGCGTTCGTCGAGGAGGATGCTGTAGCCGCGGCCGAGGGTGGCCAGGGGGCTGAAGGCGTGCAACGTCTGCATCTGGCTCTGCAGTTCCAGGCGACGGGTACCGAGGGTTTCGCGTATGGCCCGGGGCAGTCGTGCGGCCAGGGCGTCGAGGCGCTGGCGCAGCAGGCCGAGGGCACGCCCCGGGTGCTGGGCCGCCAGGCGCGTCTCCAGGCGGGCCAGGCGCTCGCGGCGCTGGCTCAATTGACGGTCGAGGGCGCGTTGCAGGCGCATCTCCAGGTCATCCAGGCGCTGGGCCTGCTGGCGCAGCCGCTCGCCCGGGTGGCGCAGGCGTCGGGTCAGCCCGTCCAGGCGCAGGTGCTGGTGGGCGATCAGCTGGCGAATGCGCAGCTGCAGGCGGCGCTCCAGGCCCTCCAGGCGCTGGCGCAGGCCGCTGGAGTCCGGTGCCAGCAGCTCGGCGGCCGCAGAGGGCGTCGGCGCGCGAACGTCGGCGACGAAGTCGCTGATGGAGACATCCGTCTCGTGGCCCACGGCGCTGACGATGGGCGTCTTGCAGGCCGCCACGGCGCGGGCCACGGCCTCTTCGTTGAAGCACCAGAGGTCTTCGAGGGAACCGCCGCCCCGGGCCAGGATCAGCGCGTCGAAGCCCTGGGCATCGGCCAGGGCCAGGGCACGGACGATCTGCGCGGTGGCCTCGCGGCCCTGCACGGCGGTGGGCACCAGGGTCAGGCTGACCTGGGGCGCACGGCGGCGGAACACGCTGATGATGTCGCGGATCACCGCGCCGGTGGGGGAGGTGACGATGCCCACGCGCTGAGGGTGGGCCGGCAGCGGGCGCTTGCGCTCGGTGGCGAACAGGCCCTCGCCGGCGAGCTTCTCCTTGAGCGCTTCGAAGGCCAGGCGCAAGGCGCCGTCACCGGCCGGTTCCACGGCGTCGGCGATCATCTGGTAGTCGCCGCGGCCTTCGAACAGCGAGACCTTGCCCCGCACTTTCACCGCCAGCCCGTCACGCAGGGCCTGGCGCACCTTGAGGGCGTTCTGCCGGAACAGTGCACAGCGCACCTGGGCCTGGCTGTCCTTGAGGGTGAAATAGAGGTGGCCAGATGCGGGCCGGGCGAGGTTGGAGATCTCGCCTTCCACCCAGACCTGGGGGAACACGTCCTCTAGCAGGTGGCGGGCGCGCTGGTTCAGTTGGCTGACGGTCAGCACCTCGCGGTCGAGGCCCAGCCGTTGGAAGGGGTCCTTGTACATGGCGCGGGATGATACGGGCGTGTGGGGGCGGCGCCAATGCGCTCGCGTCAGTCTTCGACGCGCACCACGCGCACGGGGAAACCCAGGCGGTCGGCGAAGCCGTCGAGGAAGGCGCGGGTGAAACCGGCCTCCACCCAGTGGTTGAAGATGAAGGCCAGGTTGGAGAAGCCGCAGGGCTGCAGGTAGAGGAAGCCGTTGATGTCGTCCTCGAAGCCGCATTCGGGGCAGGTGAAGTTGTCCGTCTCGCCCGGCCACCAGGCTTCCAGGCTGTCGAACAGCGGCTCGCCGATCTCCCGGCGGCATTCCGGGCAGCCGGCCTCGTTGAGGAAGCCGCGCACCGGGGTGTAGATGCAGCGCTTGTCGACGATCTCCAGGCCGCAGCCCGGCTGGCCGATGGGCAGGCGCTCGGGGTGTTCCACTACGCGGCGGGCACCGGCAGCAGGGGCGTGCAGTGCGCGGTTGCCGCCCCGGCCGAAGGCGCTCGGGACCGCCTCGACCACGCCGCTCTGCACCAGCCAGCGCAGCAGGCGCCCGGCCAGGACCTGGTGGCCGGGCACGCTGGAGACCTGGGGAACGATGATCAGTTGACGGGTTTCCATGGCCGGCTCCGGTGGACGAGGGCGCGCAGCTTACCTGCCCCGCCGGCCTCGTCAATCGGCGGTGGTCGGGTCGCTGGTGAGGTGCTGGCAGAGGTGCTCCACCAGGCCCCGGTCCAGGGCGCGGGTCTCGCTGCGCCAGGCCAGGGCGACCTCGCTGTCGGCCTCTCGATCGGCCAGTGGCAGGAAGCGCACGCCGGCAGGGGCGATGCGGCTCATGGAGGCCGCCACCAGGGCCACGCCAAGGCCGGCTTCGATCAGGTGCAACTGGCTGGTCTTGCGTGACACCACCCGCGCGGCATGGGGAAAGAAGCCTTCCCGCAGGCACAGCTCAGCGGCGCGGTAGCTCAGCCCGCCCCGTTGCAGGTGGGGGATGGAGACGAAGGCTTCTTCACGCAGGTCGGCCAGGTGTACCGGCCCGTCGCCTCGCGCCAGGGCGTGGTCGACGGCGACCGCCAGCAGCAGGGGCTCGCGGTACAGCGGTCGTAGTGTCAGCCCGGGGTGCTGGCGCAGGACCGGCAGGCGCAGCAGGCAGGCGTCCAGGCGCCCTTCGCGCAGGTCCGCCAGTTGCTGTTCGGAGGATTGCTGGATGAGTTCGAGGCTGACGCCGGGGTGCGCTTCCAGGTAGTTGCGCAGCGCCGCCTGCAGCGGGGCGACCAGCGGTACGGAGCTGGAGTGGCCCAGGCGCAGGCTGCCGTGCTGCCCCTGGCCGACCTGGCGGGCGAGGTCGCTGGCGGCTTCCAGGTCCAGCAGCAGGCGTTGTGCCCGTGGCAGGAAGGCTTGGCCGGCTTCGGTCAGCGTCACCTGGCGCGGGCCGCGTATCAGCAGCTCGGTGCCCAGGTCGTCCTCCAGTTCCCGCAGTTGGCGGCTCAGGGCTGATTGGGCGATGAACAGCCGCTCCGCCGCGCGGCTGAGGCTACTGGCGTCGACGATTTCCACGAAGTAGCGCAGTTGGCGAAGGGAGACCATCGATCCATGCCTTTTCGAGATAGAGAGAGGGCTTGGATTGTATTGGTGAGATGGCAGGCGTGCTCGCTAGAGTCCACCTGTTTTTCGGAGGGAGTCGTTCATGCACCTGTTCGAGCTGTTGGGGGCGCTGCCGTTCACGCCGCTGGAGTGGCTGCTGCTGGAGGGTGTCATCGCGCTGGCCTACGTGGTCTTCGGCATCGCCGGGTTCGGCACGGCGCTGGTGGCCGCGCCCTGGTTGGTGGGGTGGCTGCCGCTGTCCCGGGTGATTCCGTTGCTGGTGCTGCTGGATTTCACCGCCTCGTTCGGCAACTGGCTGCCGGCGCGTCGGTCGGTGTCGGGTAGCGAGTTGCGCCTGCTGCTGCCCTTGATGGCATTGGGTTGCGGGGTAGGCGTGTACGGTCTGGCGACCTTGCGCTCGGAACTGCTGATGCTGCTGCTGGGGGTGTTCGTCTGCCTCTATGCCGTGTATTCGCTGTTCCTCCAGCCGGTGCGCCGTGCGCCGATGGCGGTGGGCTGGGTGGTGCCCTTCGGGCTGTTCGGCGGTGTGTTCGGGGCCTTGTTCGGCAGTGGCGGCTTCCTCTATTCCCTCTACCTGAGCGGACGGCTGGAGGCGAAGGAGCAGATCCGCGCCACCCAGAGCGCACTGATCGGGTGCAGCACCTTCGTCCGCCTGGGGTTGTTCCTGCTGGCGGGCTTCTATGCTGATGCCTCGGTGCTGCTGATCGCCCTGTGCCTGCTGCCGGGGATGGCCGCCGGGTTGTGGGTGGGGCGGCGGGTGACGTTGCGCCTGTCGCGGGAGGCGTTCGTCCGGCTGGTGACCTGGCTGGTGTTGTGCAGTGGCGTGGCGCTGGTGGCGCGTTATCTGACGCAGGCATGAGACCTGTCGTCGGTGTGTGATGGCCAATTGAGCGCCCGTGTGCAGCTGGGATATAATGCCGCGCTTCCAATTTTCCCGCCTGGGAGCCCCCGCCATGCTGCGCATCAGCCAAGAAGCCCTTACCTTCGACGACGTACTCCTGATCCCGGGGTATTCCGAGGTCCTGCCGAAGGACGTCAGTCTCAAGACCCGACTGACCCGTGGCATCGAACTGAACATTCCCCTGGTATCCGCCGCGATGGATACCGTGACCGAAGCCCGGTTGGCCATCGCCATGGCTCAGGAAGGCGGCATCGGCATCGTCCACAAGAACATGACCATCGAGCAGCAGGCTGCCGAGGTCCGCAAGGTCAAGCGTCACGAGACCGCCATCGTCCGTGACCCGGTCACCGTCACCCCCTCCACCAAGATCATCGAGCTGCTGCAGATCGCCCGCGAGTGCGGCTTCTCCGGCTTCCCGGTGGTGGAAGAGGGCGAACTGGTCGGCATCGTCACCGGCCGCGACCTGCGCTTCAAACCGAACGCCGGCGACACCGTGGCGGCGATCATGACCCACAAGGACAAGCTGGTCACCGTTTGTGAAGGCACCCCGCTGGACGACATCAAGGCCAAGCTCTACGAGAACCGCATCGAGAAGATGCTGGTGGTGGACGAGAACTTCTACCTGCGTGGTCTGGTGACCTTCCGTGACATCGAGAAGGCCAAGACCTACCCGCTGGCCTCCAAGGACGAGCAGGGCCGCCTGCGCGTCGGCGCAGCGGTCGGCACCGGCGCCGACACCGGCGAGCGCGTGGCCGCCCTGGTTGCTGCGGGCGTCGACGTGGTGGTGGTGGACACCGCCCACGGCCACTCCAAGGGCGTGATCGACCGCGTTCGCTGGGTCAAGGAAACCTACCCGCAAGTCCAGGTGATCGGCGGCAACATCGCCACCGGCGAAGCCGCCAAGGCCCTGGCCGAGGCCGGCGCCGATGCGGTCAAGGTCGGCATCGGCCCGGGCTCCATCTGTACCACCCGTATCGTCGCCGGCGTCGGCGTACCGCAAATCTCTGCCATCGCCAACGTTGCCGCCGCTCTCGCCGGCACCGGCGTTCCGCTGATCGCCGACGGCGGCATCCGCTTCTCCGGCGACCTGTCCAAGGCCATCGTGGCCGGCGCGTCCTGCGTGATGATGGGCTCGATGTTCGCCGGTACCGAAGAGGCGCCGGGCGAGGTCGAGCTGTTCCAGGGCCGTTCCTACAAGGCCTACCGTGGCATGGGTTCGCTGGGCGCCATGGCGCAGTCCCAGGGCTCGTCCGACCGCTACTTCCAGGATTCTGCCGCCGGTGCCGAGAAGCTGGTGCCGGAAGGCATCGAAGGCCGCGTACCTTACAAGGGCAGCCTGACTGCCATCGTCCACCAGCTGATGGGCGGCCTGCGCGCCTCCATGGGCTACACCGGCTGCGCCACCGTCGAAGAGATGCGCACCAAGCCGCAGTTCGTGCGTATCACCGGTGCCGGCATGGCCGAGTCCCACGTGCATGACGTGCAGATCACCAAGGAAGCTCCGAACTACCGGGTCGGCTAACTGACACTTCACTGGAGCTGGAGGCTGGGGGCTGGACGGACAGGGTTTCGTCCAGCCTTCAGCCTTCAGCGTTTCAGCCACTTTCCCAGGGGAAGCACATGGCTCATCAAGACATTCACGCTCACCGCATCCTGATCCTCGACTTCGGTTCCCAGTACACCCAACTGATCGCCCGCCGCGTTCGCGAGATCGGCGTGTACTGCGAAATCCACCCGTTCGACATGGAAAACGATGCCATCCGCGCCTTCGCGCCCAAGGGCATCATCCTCGCCGGCGGCCCGGAGTCGGTGCATGAGGCCAACAGCCCGCGCGCCCCGCAGGCGGTGTTCGACCTCAACGTTCCGCTGTTCGGCATCTGCTACGGCATGCAGACCATGGCCGAGCAGCTCGGCGGCAAGGTTCAGGGTTCCGACCTGCGCGAATTCGGCTACGCCCGTGTCGACGTGGTCGGCAAGGCACGCCTGCTGGACGGCATCGAAGATCACGTCGACGCTGACGGCGTGTTGGGCCTGGACGTGTGGATGAGCCACGGCGACAAGGTCACCGCCATGCCCGAGGGCTTCCACATCCTCGCCAGCACCCCGAGCTGCCCGATCGCCGCCATGGCCGATGACAGCCGCGCCTACTACGGCGTGCAGTTCCACCCGGAAGTGACCCACACCAAGCAGGGCGGGCGCATCCTTTCCCGCTTCGTGCTGGACATCTGCGGCTGCGCCGCGCTGTGGACCCCGTCGAACATCGTCGAAGACGCCATCGCCACCGTTCGTGCCCAGGTGGGCAGCAACAAGGTGCTGCTGGGCCTGTCCGGCGGCGTCGACTCCTCCGTGGTCGCAGCGCTGCTGCACAAGGCCATCGGCGACCAACTGACCTGCGTCTTCGTCGATAACGGCCTGCTGCGCCTGCACGAAGGTGACCAGGTGATGGCCATGTTCGCCGAGAACATGGGCGTGAAGGTCATCCGCGCCAATGCCGAGGACAAGTTCCTGGGCCGCCTGGCCGGCGTTGCCGACCCGGAAGAGAAGCGCAAGATCATCGGCCGCACCTTCATCGAAGTCTTCGATGAGGAAGCCACCAAGCTGCAGGACGTTAAGTTCCTCGCCCAGGGCACCATCTACCCGGACGTAATCGAGTCGGCTGGCGCCAAGACCGGCAAGGCCCACGTGATCAAGTCCCACCACAACGTCGGTGGCCTGCCTGAAGACATGCAGTTCGAACTGGTCGAGCCGCTGCGCGAGCTGTTCAAGGACGAGGTACGCAAGATCGGCCTCGAACTGGGCCTGCCCTACGACATGGTCTACCGCCACCCGTTCCCGGGCCCGGGCCTGGGCGTGCGCATCCTCGGCGAGGTGAAGAAGGAGTACGCCGACCTGCTGCGTCGCGCGGACCACATCTTCATCGAGGAACTGCGCGCCTTCGACTGGTACCACAAGACCAGCCAGGCCTTCGTGGTGTTCCAGCCGGTGAAATCCGTGGGCGTGGTCGGTGACGGCCGTCGCTACGCCTGGGTCGTCGCCCTGCGCGCCGTGGAAACCATCGACTTCATGACCGCACGCTGGGCGCACCTGCCCTACGAGCTGCTGGAGAAGGTCTCCAACCGCATCATCAACGAGATCGAGGGCATCTCCCGCGTCACCTACGACGTGTCGAGCAAGCCGCCGGCGACCATCGAGTGGGAGTGATCCAGCGCCCCTGATCGCTGGATGAACGAAGGCGCGGACCGCTCATGCGATCCGCGCCTTTTTCGTGTGGTGGCCCTGCGACCGTCCCTCGCCTGATGCCTTGTGTCGCAGACATTTCTTGAGAATGAGCAGCAGTTGATCCGTATAATCATTACAGATCATTGCTGAGTTCAGAGGAGTGGTTACATGTCGGTACGTCTCGCAACTGCGTTGGTCCGCGCCTGTGGCGCCGGCCTGCTGTCCCTCGGCCTCCTGCTGCCGCTGGCGGCCCGCGCCGATGACGCAGTGACCCTGACCCTCTACAACGGGCAGCACGAAGCCACCGGCAAGGCCGTGGCCGAGGCCTTCACCAAGGCCACCGGCATCCAGGTGCGCATCCGCAAGGGCGGTGGTGGCCAGTTGGCCAACCAGATCGCCGAGGAAGGCGAACGCTCGCCCGCCGACATCATCTACACCGAGGAAGCACCGCCGCTGATCAAGCTGGCCAACCAGGGCCTGCTGGCCAAGGTGGACGACGCGCTGCTCAAGCAGGTCGAGCCGCAGTACGCCGACCCCGCCGGCCACTGGATCGGCGTCACCTCCCGGGTCCGCGTGCTGGCCTACAACCCGAAGGAGCTGGGCGACCAACCCCTGCCGCAGAGCGTGCTCGACGTCGCCGATCCGGAGTGGAGCGGCAAGATCGCCTTCGTGCCCAGCAGCGGTGAGTTCCTCGGCCAGGTGGCCGCGATCATCAAGCTGCAGGGCCGCGAGAAGGCCGAGGAGTGGCTGACCGGCCTGAAGGCCTTCGGCTCCACCTACACCAACAACGTCATCGCCATGAAGGCGGTGGAGAACGGCGAGGTCGCCGCCGCCCTGATCAACAGCTACTACTGGATGGCGCTGAAGAAGGAGAAGGGTGAGCTGAACAGCAAGCTGCACTACTTCGCCGATGGTGATGCCGGTGGCCTGGCCAGCGTTTCCGGCGTGGCCGTGGTGAAGGCCAGCAAGCACCCGAAGGAGGCCCAGCAGTTCGTCGCCTTCATGCTCAGCGAAGAAGGCCAGAAGGCCATCCTCAGCCAGTCGGCCGAATACCCGGTGAACCCGAAGGTGCCGGCTGATCCGCTGCTCAAGCCCTATGACCAACTGCGCCCGCCGAAACTCAGCGCCTCCGACATCGGCCTGGCCGAGGACGCCCTGGAACTCGAACGCGAGGTCGGGCTGAACTGATGCACGCCGAAGCCGTCGACCCGGCGCTGCCGGACACACCCTCGCTGGTGCCCAGCCGCCGGCGACGCACGCCGCCGATCTGGCTGCAGGTGCCGGTCATGGCGCTGCTGCTGGTAGCGGCCTTGCCGTTGTTCTACGTGGCGGTGCGCAGTTGGGAGTCCGGCTGGCACACCGCCTGGCAACTGCTGTGGCGGCCCTTCGTGTTCCACCTGCTGGGCAACACCCTGAAGCTGATGGTGGCGGTCACCGCCGGCTGCGCACTGCTCGGCCTGGCGCTGGCCTGGTGTGTGGAGCGCAGCGACCTGCGCGGTCGCCGGCAGTGGAATGTGCTGCTCTGCCTGCCGTTCGCCATCCCGGCCTTCGTCGCCGGCTTCAGTTGGATTTCCCTCAGCCCTGCATTCGAGGGGCTGTGGGGCACGGTGCTGGTGATGGTGCTGTCCAAGTACCCGCTGGTGTACCTGCCGGTGATGGCCACTTTGCGCAACCTCGACCCGGCCCTGGAAGAGTCCGCGCGCATGCTCGGTTACACCCGGCGCCAGGTGTTCTGGCGGGTGACCTTGCCGCTGCTGCGCCCGGTGCTGATGGGCACCAGCCTGCTGGTGGCGCTGCACATGCTGGTGGAGTTCGGCGCGCCGTCGATCATGCGCTACCAGACCTTCACCACCGCCATCTATCAACAGTTCGAACTGGAGTTCAGCAACGCCAACGCGGCGATGCTCTCCGCCCTGCTGCTGGCCCTGTGCATGCTGCTGATGGGCCTGGAGCTGCGCCTGCGTGGCCGTGGCCATGCACGCACCGGGCAGGGCGTGGCGCGGCGCATCGCGCCGGTGCGCCTGGGGCACTGGGACTGGCTGGTGCAAGGGGTACTGGTGGCCCTGGTGGTAGTGGGCTCGCTGGTGCCGCTGGTGACCCTGGGCTTCTGGATTCATGAAGGCAGCTCCGCCGCCTTCCCGCTCGGCGACATCCTCCGCACCCTTGGCTCGTCCCTCTATCTTTCCTTCGGCGGGGCGCTGATCAGTTGCCTGCTGGCCCTGCCGGTGTGCCTGGTGGTGGTGCGCTATCACGGGCGCCTGGCACGCCTGGCGGATCGCCTGCCGTACCTGCTGCATGCGCTGCCGGGGCTGGTCATCGCGCTGTCCCTGGTGTTCTTCGCACTGGGCTATGCACCGTCGCTGTACCAGACCACCCTGCTGTTGCTGGTGGCCTACGCCCTGCTGTTCATGCCCATGGCCCAGTCGCCGTTGCGGGTGGCCCTGGAGAAGGCCTCGCCACAGTTGGAGGAAGCCGCCCGGACCCTGGGGCAGACGCCGTTCCTGGCCTTCCTGCGGGTGACCCTGCCGATCATCTTCCCGGCCATTGGTGCCGGCTTCGTGCTGGTGTTCCTCGATTGCATGAAGGAGCTGACCGCCACGCTGATCCTCGGCCCCACCGGGCTGGACACCCTGGCGACCGCCGTGTGGTCCCACACGGCCAACCTGGAATACGCTGCTGCGGCACCCTATGCGGCGCTGATCGTGCTGGTGTCCGGCCTGCCGGTGTACCTGCTCACCACACGCGCCTACCTCGGCCGTCGTGGCTGAGTCCGCTGTGGCATCGCGCCACGGCGGGCTGCCGCCCCGCAAGGGGAGGGCTGTGCGAAAATGCGCGACCTGCGAGC
Organism: Pseudomonas sp. ENNP23; assembly: GCF_001728945.1. Lineage (NCBI taxonomy): Bacteria > Pseudomonadati > Pseudomonadota > Gammaproteobacteria > Pseudomonadales > Pseudomonadaceae > Pseudomonas > Pseudomonas sp. ENNP23. The sequence continues at coordinate 73,929 of NZ_LYSP01000002.1, read as the reverse complement.
GGCCCCCGGTCGCGATGATGAGGCCGCCAACAGAGTGGCCGCGTAACGCCTGATGGGCCCGATGCCTTACTCACAGGAGCCTGCACCCGTGTCATTCACCCGCAGACAGATTCTCGGTGGCCTCGTCGGCCTCGGCGTGGTCGGCCTTGGTGCCGGTGGCGCCGCCCGCTACTGGCTGGGCCGTTCCCTCGATGCCAAGACCCATGACTATGAACTGATCGCCGCCCCCTTCGACCTCGAACTGGTCCCCGGCCACACCACCCCGGCCTGGGGCTATGGCGGCCAGGCGCCGGGCGTGGAACTGCGCTCGCGCCAGGGCGACTGGCTGCGGGTGCGCTTCATCAACAAGCTGGACGAGCCCACCACCGTTCATTGGCACGGCATCCGCCTGCCGCTGGAGATGGATGGCGTGCCCTATGTGTCGCAGTTGCCGGTGCTGCCGGGCGAGTACTTCGACTACCGCTTCCGCACCGACGACGCCGGCAGCTTCTGGTACCACCCCCACGAGTCCAGTGCGGTGCAGCTTGGGCGCGGGCTGGTGGGGCCGCTGATCGTCGAGGAGCGCGAGCCGTCCGGCTTCCGCCATGAGCGGGTGCTCTCGCTGAAGACCTGGCACGTCGATCCGGAAGGCGCTTTCACCGCCTTCAGCGTGCCCCGAGAGGCCGCGCGCGAAGGCACCCGGGGACGGCTCACCACCATCAACGGCCAGCCCACGCCGACCCTCGACCTGCCAGCCGGGCAGGTGGTTCGTCTGCGCCTGCTGAACCTGGACAGCACCATCACCTACCGGCTCAACCTGCCAGGCGCCGATGCGCGCATCTACGCCCTGGACGGCAACCCCATCGAGCCGCGCCCACTGGGCAAGGAATACTGGCTGGGCCCGGGCATGCGCATCGAGCTGGGCATCAAGGTGCCGGAGGCGGGGCAGGAGCTGTCCATGCGCAACGGGCCGCTGCGTCTGGCCACCCTGCGCAGCGTGCCGAGCACCGAGCCGGCAGGGGAGTGGCCGCCTGCGTTGCCGCCGAACCCGATTCCCGAGCCCGACCTGGCCAAGGCCGAGACGCTGAGCTTCCGCTTCGAGTGGGCCGCCACCCTGGTCAGCGCCGCCGGCAAGCCCAGCAACTACTGGCAGATCAACGGCAAGGCCTGGGACATCAACGACAAGACCTGTGCGGACCGGCCCATCGCCACCTTGAAGAAGGGCGGCCACTACATCTTCGAGCTGCGCAACATGGCCCAGTACCTGCACCCCATCCACTTGCACGGCATGTCGTTCAAGGTGCTGGGCTCGGACCGCAAGTCGATCATCCCGTACTTCACCGACACCTACCTGCTGGGCAAGAACGAGACCGCGCGCATCGCGCTGGTGGCGGATAACCCTGGTGTCTGGATGTTCCACTGCCACGTGATCGACCACATGGAAACCGGCCTGATGGCCGCCATCGAGGTGGCCTGACCGTGCGCCAGCCGATGTTCATCGACCGCAGCCAGGACGAGCGCTTCATGCAGGAGGCGCTGGCCCTGGCCGCCCAGGGTGCGGCCCTGGGCGAGGTGCCCGTGGGCGCGCTGGTGGTGCACGACGGACAGGTGGTGGGGCGCGGCTTCAACTGTCCCATTTCCCGCCACGATCCCAGTGCCCATGCCGAGATGGTGGCGATCCGCGACGCGGCCCAGGCCCTGGAGAACTACCGGCTGGTGGGGGCCACCCTCTACGTCACCCTGGAGCCCTGCAGCATGTGTGCCGGGCTCATCGTCCACTCGCGCATCGCCCGTGTGGTCTACGGTGCCACCGAGCCGAAGGCCGGGGTGGCGATCAGCCGTGGCCGGTTCTTCGAGCAGGCCTTCCTCAATCACCGGGTGCTGGTGGAGGGCGGGGTACTGGGCGAGGCCTGCAGCGAACTGCTGTCCGGTTTCTTCCAGGCCCGTCGCGCCGCCCGTCGGGAGAGCTGAGGCCCTGCGACCAAGGTCGCAGGCTGCCGGTCTTGTCCTACAGAAATGCTGTGGTAAGGTGCGCGGCCGCCAGAAATGGCGTCCTAGAGCGGTTCTTCCTTGAGCCGGCTGGATGTTGCATTGCCAGGAGGCGCCCGCAGTCCCGTTGTCCCGCAGTGCCCGTTTCGACGATGACGCAAGGCCGTGGCAGTTCGGCGTGGCCCTCCTGATCCGTTGAATGATGTCGAGGGTGCTGTGATGAGTGAAACGCAAGTGCGGTCCCACCTCGGGGTGGCGGAAAAGGGGGCGGTGGATGCCTCCGGGCTGGAGGTCAAGCGTCTGACCTTCCTGGAGGCGGTGGCCATGATCGTGGGCACCAACATCGGCGCTGGCGTTCTGTCCATGGCCTACGCCAGTCGCAAGGCCGGATTCATGCCGCTGCTCATATGGCTGGCAGTGGCCGGTGTGTTCACCACTATCTCCATGCTCTACGTCTCCGAAACGGCCCTGCGCACCCGTACCCACAGCCAGTTGAGCGGCCTGGCTCAGCGCTACGTGGGCTCCTTCGGTTCCTGGGCGATCTTCCTGTCGGTGGCGGTCAACAGCATCGGCGCACTGATCGCCTACATGAGCGGCAGCGGCAAGATCCTCGCGGCTTTCCTCGGCATCAGCCCGGCAGTGGGCAGCCTGGTGTTCTTCATCCCGGCCGCGCTCGTGCTCTATCTGGGCCTGGGTGCCATCGGCAAGGGTGAGAAGTTCATCAGCATCGGTATGCTCAGCATGATCGTGCTGCTGGTGATAGCGACGCTGCTCAACGAGCACACCGACGTGGCGCGCCTGCTGGAAGGTGACTGGGTCTACATGGTGCCGGTGTTCAACATCGCCGTGTTCTGCTTCTCCGCGCAGTACATCGTTCCGGAGATGGCCCGTGGCTTCAGCCACGCGCCAGAGCAACTGCCCAAGGCGGTGATCACCGGCATGGTGCTGACCTTCTGCCTGCTGGCCATCGTGCCGATGTCGGTGATCGCCCTGACCGGCCTGGACGGTCAGACCGAGGTGGCCACCCTGGCCTGGGGCGAGGCGCTGGGCCAGTGGGCGTTCTACACCGCCAACACCTTCGCCCTGTGCGCCATGCTCACCTCCTACTGGGGCCTGGGCGGCAGCTTCCTGACCAACATCTTCGACAAGTTCCATGCCCTCGGCTCCGAGTCCCGGCCCAAGACCCGCCTGGTGGTGCTGGGCATCGTCTGCGTGCCGCCCTTCGTGCTCGCCTACAGCGGCATGGTCGGCTTCGTGAACGCCCTGTACTTCGCCGGTGCCTTCAGTGGCGTGATCCTCTCGATCATGCCGATCCTGATGCTGCGCGCGGCCCGCCGCCAGGGCGACCTGCAGCCGGCCTGGTCCTGTGGCTGGATCGCCCACCCGGCCATCCAGGTGGTGATCGTGATGATCTACCTGGCCAGCGCGGCTTATGCGATCTGCAGCGCGCTGAACCTGTTGCCTTCGGGTTGGTAAGCGCCCAGGTACGAAAAAGCCCGCGGTGATGCGGGCTTTTTCGTGGGGGCTGTTCGAGCTTCAGAGCTTCTCGTTGGCGCCGTCGGCCGGTGGCGTCTTGTCGATGCCCGGTACGTGGAGGCTGCCCGCGGCCACTTCGGTGCCTTCCATCTGCGGCTGGGTCACCCAGGTGAGGATGTCGTAGTAGCGGCGGATGTTCTGCACGAAATGCACCGTCTCGCCACCCCGGGCGTAGCCGTAACGGGTCTTGCGGTACCACTGCTTCTGCGAGAGGCGTGGCAGCATCTGCTTCACGTCGAGCCACTTGTTCGGGTTCAGGCCCTCGGCTTCCGCCAGCTTGCGAGCGTCGCCCAGGTGGGCGATGCCGATGTTGTAGGCGGCCAGGGCGAACCAGGTGCGATCCGGCTCCTTGAGGTCATCCGAGAGGCCGGCCTTGATCATGGCGAAGTACTTGCTGCCGCCGCCGATGCTCTGGCGGGCGTCCAGCCGATTGGACACGCCCATGGCCTTGGCGGTGTCCTGGGTCAGCATCATCAGTCCGCGCACGCCGGTCTTGGAGGTGGCGGTGGGCTGCCAGAGCGACTCCTGGTAGCCGATGGCGGCCAGCAGCCGCCAGTCCACCTGGTGGCTCTGGGAGGCTTGGCGGAAATGCTGTTCGTACTTGGGCAGGCGTTGCTGCAGGTGTTTGGCGAAGGTGTAGGCGCCGACGTAGCCGAGGACGTCGACATGACCGTAGTAACGATCCTTCAGGCGCTGCAGGGTGCCGTTCTGCTTGGCCTTGTCGAGGAAATCGTTGACCTGGTCGAGCAGGCTGCTGTCCTCGCCGGGGGCGACCGCCCAGGCCAGGTTGCTGGCATCGCTCAGGTCGAAGGCGACGCGCACGTTGGGGAAGTAGACCTGGTTCATGGCCAGTTCGTTGGAGTCCACCAGGGTCAGGTCGATCTGGCCTTCGTCCACCATGCGCAGCAGGTCGACGATCTCGACTTCGTCGGACTCCTCGTAGTTCAGCGCCGGGTACTGGGCCTTGAGGGCGGCGAGTTGCTCGGCATGACTGCTGCCCTTGAGCACCAGGATGCGCTGGCCCACCAGATCTTCCGGGCGGGTAGGGCGGCGTGCGCCATTGCGGTAGATGACCTGAGGGGTGACTTCCAGATACGGGTGGGAAAAGCGCACCTGGCGCTGGCGGGCATCGCTGGCCACCAAACCGGCTGCGGCCAGGACCGGCCCCTTGACCTGGCCGAGGCGGCCGAAGAGGTCGTCGATGTTGTCGGCGGTCTCGATTTCCAGGCGCACACCCAGGTCGTCGGCGAAGCGCTTGACCAGTTCGTACTCGAAACCGGTTTCCCCGTTGCGGTCCTGGAAATAGGTGGCCGGGCTGTTGCGGGTGACCACGCGTAGAACGCCCTCCTCCTGGATGCGCTCGAGGGTATTGGGCTGTTTGCAGCCGCCGAGCAACAGGAGGATTCCGGTCGCCATCAGCCACAGGGCACGGCGCGTGCGGAACACGGGTGGGGTGAACATCGGCGCAGTATACGCAAACGCCGTTTCTTGCCATATCTCGACAGCAAGATTCTTCTCTGCTAGCCGAAACGGCTTGAGGCGGCGTGGGACGGGGAATACAGCGTCCTCAGAACCTGCTGTCGTCCCGCTTCGTCGAAGATGCCGAAAAGAGGTCCTTTAGGCTAGAATGCACGGCCTCCCAGTACACCCCTTCCCAGAGGCTGTCCCGACGATGTTGATCCTGCGCGGTGCCCCCGCCCTTTCCGCCTTCCGTCACGGCAAACTGCTCGAGCAACTGATCCAGAAGGTACCCGCCGTCTCCGGTCTGTACGCCGAGTTCGCCCACTTTGCCGAAGTCACCGGCGTGCTCGACGCCGATGAGGAGAAGGTGCTGGCACGGCTGCTCCAGTACGGGCCGAGTGTGCCGGTACAGGAGCCTGCGGGACGCCTGTTCCTGGTGGTCCCGCGTTTCGGCACCATCTCGCCCTGGTCCAGCAAGGCCACCGACATCGCCCGCAACTGCGGCTTGGCGAAGATCCAGCGCATCGAGCGCGGCATCGCCTACTACATCGCCGGTCAGCTCTCGGACGCCGATGCTCAGGTGATCGCCAGTGTCCTGCACGACCGCATGACCCAGCTGGTGCTGGGCGAGCTGGAAGCCGCGTCCGCCCTGTTCAGCCATGCCGAGCCCAAGCCGCTCACCGTGGTGGACGTTCTCGGGGGCGGTCGCGCCGCACTGGAGAAGGCCAACGTCGAGCTGGGCCTGGCCCTGGCCGATGACGAGATCGACTACCTGGTGAAGAGCTTCAACGAGATGGGGCGCAACCCCCATGACGTCGAGCTGATGATGTTCGCCCAGGCCAACTCCGAGCACTGCCGCCACAAGATCTTCAACGCCAGTTGGGACATTGATGGCCAGGCGCAGGAGAAGAGCCTGTTCGGCATGATCAAGAACACCTACGAGATGAACCGCGAAGGCGTGCTGTCTGCCTACAAGGACAACGCGTCGGTCATCGAGGGCTTCACCGCCGGGCGTTTCTTCCCCAACCCGGCCACCCGCCAGTACGGCGCGACCGAAGAGCCCGTGCACATCCTGATGAAGGTGGAGACCCATAACCACCCGACCGCCATCGCCCCGTTCCCCGGCGCCTCCACTGGCTCCGGCGGCGAGATCCGCGACGAGGGCGCCACCGGCCGCGGTGCCAAGCCCAAGGCCGGCCTGACCGGCTTCACCGTTTCCAACCTGCAGATCCCCGGCTTCGAACAGCCCTGGGAGAAGCCCTACGGCAAGCCCGAGCGCATCGTCACCGCGCTGGACATCATGATCGAAGGCCCGCTGGGCGGTGCTGCGTTCAACAACGAGTTCGGCCGCCCTGCGCTGAACGGCTACTTCCGCACCTTCGAGCAGGCGGTCCAGTCGCCCCGTGGCGAAGAAGTGCGTGGCTACCACAAGCCGATCATGCTCGCTGGCGGCATGGGCAACATCCGCGCGGACCATGTGCAGAAGGCCGAAATTTCCATCGGCGCCAAGCTGATCGTCCTCGGTGGCCCGGCCATGCTCATCGGCCTGGGTGGTGGCGCCGCGTCCTCCATGGCCACGGGCGCCAGCTCCGCCGACCTGGACTTCGCCTCCGTGCAGCGCGACAACCCCGAGATGGAGCGTCGCTGCCAGGAAGTGATCGACCGCTGCTGGCAGCTGGGCGCCGAGAACCCCATCAAGTTCATCCACGACGTGGGTGCCGGCGGCATCTCCAACGCCCTGCCGGAGCTGATCAACGACGGCGGCCGCGGTGGTCGCTTCGAACTGCGCGCCGTGCCCAACGACGAGCCGGGCATGAGCCCGCTGGAAATCTGGTGCAACGAGTCCCAGGAGCGCTATGTGCTCTCGGTTGACGCCGCTGACTTCGAGCGCTTCAAGGCCATCTGTGAACGCGAGCGCTGCCCCTTCGCGGTGGTCGGCGAGGCCATCGAAGAGCCGCACCTCACTGTGGCCGACAGCCACTTCGGCAACAAGCCGGTGGACATGCCGCTCAACGTGCTGCTGGGCAAGCCGCCGCGCATGCACCGCAGCGTCACCCGTGAAGCCGAGCAGGGCGATGATTTCGACGCCACCACCGTTGCGCTGGAAGACGCCGTGTCCCGCGTGCTGCGCCACCCGGCCGTGGCCAGCAAGAGCTTCCTGATCACCATCGGCGACCGCACCATCACCGGCCTTGTGGCTCGCGACCAGATGGTCGGCCCCTGGCAGGTGCCGGTGGCCGACTGTGCCGTGACCGCCACCAGCTTCGACGTCTACACCGGCGAAGCCATGGCCATGGGCGAGCGCACCCCGCTGGCCCTGCTGGACGCCCCGGCGTCCGGCCGCATGGCTGTCGGCGAGGCCATCACCAACCTGGCGGCAGCGCGCATCGAGAAGCTTTCCGACATCAAGCTGTCCGCCAACTGGATGGCCGCTGCCGGCCACCCAGGCGAAGACGCCCGTCTGTACGACACGGTCAAGGCCGTGGGCATGGAGCTGTGCCCGGCGCTGGGCATCACCATCCCGGTGGGCAAGGACTCCATGTCCATGAAGACCCGCTGGCAGGACGAGGGTGTGGACAAGTCCGTCACCTCGCCGCTGTCCCTGGTCATCTCCGGCTTCGCTCCGGTGCAAGACGTGCGCCGCACCCTGACCCCGCAACTGCGCCTGGACAAGGGTGACACCGACCTGATCCTCATCGACCTGGGTCGTGGCCAGAACCGCATGGGTGGCTCGATCCTCGCCCAGACCTACGCCAAGCTCGGCCAGGCCGCACCGGACGTGGATGATGCCGAGGACCTGAAGGCCTTCTTCGCAGTGATCCAGGGCCTGAACCAGGACGGCCTGCTGCTGGCCTACCACGACCGCTCCGACGGTGGCCTGATGACCACCGTGCTGGAAATGGCCTTCGCCGGCCATTGCGGCCTGGACCTGCAACTGGACGCCCTCGCCGATGCTGCCGCCGAGCTGCCGGCCGTGCTGTTCAACGAGGAGCTGGGTGCCGTCATCCAGGTCCAGCAGGGCGCCACCGCCGAGGTGCTGGCCCAGTTCAGCGCCGCCGGCCTGGGCGACTGCGTGGCGGTGATCGGCCGTCCGCTCAACAGTGCCAGCGTTGCCATCGCCTTCAATGGCGAGGCGGTCTTCACCGGCGAGCGCCGCATGCTGCAGCGCCAGTGGGCCGAGACCAGCTACCAGATCCAGCGCCTGCGCGACAACGCCGTGTGTGCCGACCAGGAGTTCGACGTTCTCCTCGACGAAGAGAACCCGGGCCTGAGCGCCAAGCTGTCCTTCGACGTCAACCAGGACATCGCCGCGCCCTACATCAAGAAGGGTGTGCGTCCCCAGGTGGCGATCCTGCGCGAGCAGGGCGTCAACGGCCAGGTGGAGATGGCGGCGGCGTTCGACCGCGCCGGCTTCTCGGCCATCGACGTGCACATGAGCGACATCCTCGCCGGTCGCATCAGCCTGGAAGACTTCAAGGGCCTGGTGGCCTGCGGTGGCTTCTCCTACGGCGACGTGCTCGGCGCTGGCGAGGGCTGGGCCAAGTCCATCCTCTTCAACGCCCGTGCACGCGATGGCTTCCAGGCCTTCTTCGAGCGCAAGGACAGCTTCGCCCTGGGCGTGTGCAACGGTTGCCAGATGATGTCCAACCTGCACGAGCTGATCCCCGGCACCGAGTTCTGGCCGCACTTCGTGCGCAACCGCTCGGAGCAGTTCGAGGCGCGCGTCGCCATGGTGCAGGTGCAGGAGTCGGCCTCGATCTTCCTGCGCGGCATGGCCGGTTCGCGCATGCCCATCGCCATCGCCCACGGTGAAGGCCATGCCGAGTTCGAGAGCGAGGAAGCCCTGCTGGAAGCAGACCTGTCCGGTTGCGTGTCCCTGCGCTTCGTCGACAACCACGGCAAGGTCACCGAGAGCTACCCGGCCAACCCCAACGGTTCGCCCCGTGGCATCACCGGCCTCACCAGCCGCGATGGCCGCGTGACCATCATGATGCCGCACCCGGAGCGCGTGTTCCGCGCCGTGCAGAACTCCTGGCGCCCCGACGAGTGGCAGGAAGACGCCGGCTGGATGCGCATGTTCCGCAACGCGCGTGTCTGGGTCGACTGACGACCCTGCCGGTCCTCCTCTCCCGGCTCCGGGGGAGGAGGGCGGGCTGCCTGAAGTGCGCCAGGTCGAGCCTGGCGTGCGCCTCCTGCTCTGCCGCTGTGGGCATTCGCCCCGGCTTCCCGACTGCCCTCTCGATTGTCGACAAGGGCTCGCCTTCCAGGCCGAACGTCCCCGTATCCTGCTGCTCTGTCGTTGTGGTCGATCCCGTCGCCTGCCCTGGTGTGATGGCAGCCATGCGCCCGAAACCGTCGGTTTCAAGGCGCGTTGGCGGCGCTTCTGGACCGGTGGGTGACCCGTCGTTTTTCTCCAGCCCTGGCTGAACACGGCGTGTTTCCGCCAGTCGAATGGCGGGTCGATCCAGCGGTTTCATAAAGTCTTGGCGGACGGTCAGTGTTCGGTGGCATCATCCTGCCATCATCGTCCAGCCGGTTATTTCCTGACGGAGCTATTGATGTACAAGCTGTGCTTCTACGTGCCGGAATCCCATGCCGAACCCGTCAAGCAGGCGGTCTTCGCAGCGGGTGGTGGGCGCATTGGCGCCTATGACAGTTGCTGCTGGCAGTCCCTAGGCCAGGGACAGTTCAGGCCCCTTGACGGTGCTGATCCATTCATCGGCCAGGTGGGGCAGGTCGAGCACCTGCCCGAGTGGAAGGTGGAGATGGTGGTGGCCGATGAGCTGATCCACGACGCTGTGCGGGCTTTGAAGAAGGCCCATCCCTACGAGACCCCGGCCTTCGAGGTGTGGCGGTTGTCGGACCTGGTGTTCTGAGTTGATCAGCCAGGTATGAAAAAGGCGCCTTCAAGGCGCCTTTTCTATTGGGGCTGGGCTCAGGGGCGGATCTCGATCAGCGTGCCGTCCTTCACCAGGCTCCAGATTTCGCGCATGTCGGCGTTCTTCATGGCGATGCAGCCTTCGGTCCAGTCGAGGGTGTGGAAGTACCACTCGGGATACTCCTCGTCCAGTGGGGTGCCGTGGATCATGATCATGCCGCCCGGGGGCACGCCCTTCTCGCGGGCCAGTTTGGCGTCGCGGGCGTTGGGGTAGGAAATGTGCATGGCCAGGTTGAACTTGTCGCTGGTCTTGCGCCAGTCGATCCAGTAGAAGCCCTCGGGGGTGCGCTGGTCGCCCTCGCGCAGCTTCGGCCCGTTGGGTTGCTTGCCCAGGGAGATGCGGTAGCTCTTGAGGATGTCACCGCGGTTCATGAGCAGCAGCTTGCGCTCGGACTTCACCACCAGCACCTTGTCGATGGGCTTGCCGCCCAGGGCGGGTGCAGCGCTGGCGTGGGAAAGGGTGGTGAACAGGAAAACAAAGGCTAGGAGCATCCAGCGCATCTACAGCATCCCCGGGAACACGTGTTGGCAGCGATCAGGCTTTCTTGTGATGGGCCACCAGAGGGGCCAGCGGTTCGTTGCGTACCGGGTAGACCTGCTGCACCCGGTCGGCGAAGAAGCATTCTAAGGTACGGCCCACAGTGGGAAAAGCCAGCTCGGACCAAGGGATCTCGTGCTCGTGGAACAGCCGCACCTCGAGGCTTTCCTCGCCGGCGGCGAAGTCCAGGTCGGTGAGGTCGGCGAGGAACAGGGTGTAGACCTGGCTGATGTGCGGCAGGTCGAACAGCGTGTACAGGCGCAGGTTGTGGACCCGGGCGCAAGCCTCCTCGGCGGTTTCCCGGGCGGCGGCCTGTTCCATGGTCTCGCCGTTCTCCATGAAGCCGGCCGGCAGCGTCCAGTAGCCACGGCGGGGCTCGATGGCGCGGCGGCACAGCAGCACCTGCTGGCCCCAGACCGGCAGGCAGCCGGCGACGATGCGAGGGTTCTGGTAGTGCACCGTGTCGCAGGCATCGCAGACATGGCGCAGGCGGTTGTCGCCCTGGGGGATGCGTTGCACCACGGGGGTGCCGCACTGGCTGCAGAACTTCATCGGGTGCCCTCGGTTGGAGATCGTCATCTTGGCGCGCCGGTCGGGGACTCGGCAAGCGTGGCGGGGGCCGGATCGGTGGGCGGAACGGGGCTTGGGGGCCCCTGGCGGTTCGTGCCATGATGCCCGGCACAACAAAAGACCGAGACCTTTCATGCTGGATGAGCTTCTCCGCCGGGTGCGGAGCCATTCCCCGTCCGATCTGCCCATCGAGCGCAGCTTTCCCGAGGCAGCGGTGCTGGTGCCGGTGACCCGCAGCGACGAACCCGAACTGATCCTGACCCTGCGTGCCAGTGGCTTGTCCACCCATGGCGGCGAAGTGGCTTTCCCCGGTGGGCGACGTGACCCCGAGGATCGCGACCTGATCCATACCGCCTTGCGCGAGGCGGAAGAGGAGATCGGCCTGCCGCCTGGGCTGGTGGAGGTGGTCGGGCCGTTGAGCACGCTGGTATCCCGCCACGGCATCAAGGTCACGCCCTACGTCGGGTTGGTGCCCGATTACGTCGAGTACCGTGCCAACCGGGGCGAGATCGACTCGGTGTTCAGCGTACCGCTGTCGTTCTTTCGCGACGACCCTCGCGAGGTCACCCACCGCATCGACTACCTCGGGCAGAGCTGGTACGTGCCCAGCTATCACTACGACGGGTACAAGATCTGGGGCCTCACCGCGATCATGGTGGTGGAGCTGGTCAACCTCATCTTCGATGCCGGCATCGAGCTGCGCGAGCCGCCGGAATCCTTCGTCAAACTCACCTGAGTCCTGCATACAGGAGCGCCTGATGAAATACCGCCTGGGCAACGCCCGTGTCGAAACCCATCCCGACAGCTGGATCGCCCCCGACGCCTCGGTGATCGGCAAGGTGCGCCTGGATGCGGGTGCCAGCGTCTGGTTCGGCGCCGTGCTGCGCGGGGACAACGAACTTATCCACATCGGCGAGAACAGCAACGTGCAGGACGGCACTGTCATGCACACCGACATGGGCTACCCGCTGACCCTCGGCAAGGGCGTCACCGTTGGCCACAACGCCATGCTCCACGGCTGCACGGTCGGCGACTACAGCCTGGTTGGCATCAACGCGGTGATCCTCAACGGGGCGAAGATCGGCAAGCACTGCATCATCGGCGCCAATGCGCTGATCGCCGAGGGCAAGGAAATACCCGATGGCTCGCTGGTGATGGGCTCTCCCGGTAAAATCGTCCGCGAGCTGACCGAGCCGCAGAAGAAAATGCTCGAAGCCAGTGCCGCCCACTACGTACACAACGCCCAGCGTTACGCCCGCGAGCTGGTCGAACAGGAAGACTGATGGAAATCGAACGCCCCGTACCGTCCCCTTGCGTACACGTCTGTGCGCTGGACGATGACGATACCTGCCTCGGGTGCCAGCGCAGCATTGATGAAATCAGCCGCTGGGGGCGCATGGACAACACCGAGCGCCGCGAGGTCCTGGCCCGTTGCCTGGAGCGCGCGCGCGACAAGGGCCAGTTGATGGCCTGACCCTTCCGGGCGCCGGTCGCGCCGGCGCCTCACCGACTCTTCATCCTTCGAGGAAACACCGATGCCCCGTATTGGAACCCCGCTGTCGCCGAGCGCGACCCGTGTACTGCTCTGCGGCTCTGGCGAGCTGGGCAAGGAAGTGGTGATCGAACTGCAACGCCTGGGCGTTGAAGTCATCGCCGTGGACCGCTACGAGAACGCACCGGCCATGCAGGTCGCCCACCGCAGCCACGTCATCAGCATGCTGGACGGCGAGGCCCTGCGCCGTGTCATCGAGCTGGAAAAGCCGCACTACATCGTGCCGGAGATCGAAGCCATCGCCACCGCCACCCTGGTGGAGCTGGAGGCCGAGGGCTACACCGTCATTCCCACTGCCCGCGCCGCGCAGCTGACCATGAACCGCGAGGGCATCCGCCGCCTGGCGGCCGAGGAACTGGGCCTGCCCACCTCGCCCTACCACTTCGCCGATACTTTCGAGGACTACCGCGCCGCCGTGGCCAGCGTCGGCTACCCCTGCGTGGTCAAGCCGATCATGAGTTCCTCCGGCAAGGGCCAGTCCGTGCTGAAGAGCGATGCCGACCTACAGACCGCCTGGGACTACGCCCAGGAAGGCGGCCGGGCCGGCAAGGGCCGGGTCATCGTCGAGGGCTTCATTGACTTCGACTACGAGATCACCCTGCTCACCGTGCGCCACATCGGCGGCACCACCTTCTGCGCGCCCATCGGCCACCGCCAGGTGAAGGGCGACTACCACGAGTCCTGGCAACCCCAGGCGATGAGTCCGAAGGCGCTGGCCGAGTCCGAGCGCGTGGCCCAGGCCGTGACCGAGGCACTGGGCGGCCGTGGCCTGTTCGGCGTGGAACTGTTCGTCAAGGGCGACCAGGTTTGGTTCAGTGAAGTCTCGCCGCGCCCCCATGACACCGGGCTGGTGACCCTGATCTCCCAGGACCTCTCCGAGTTCGCCCTGCACGCCCGCGCCATCCTCGGCCTGCCGATCCCAGCCATCCGCCAGCAGGGGCCGTCGGCTTCCGCCGTCATCCTGGTGGAAGGCAAGTCCGGCGAAGTCAGCTTCGGCAACCTCGCCGCCGCACTGAACGAGCCGGACACCGCGCTGCGCCTGTTCGGCAAGCCTGAAGTCGATGGCCAGCGCCGCATGGGCGTGGCCCTGGCGCGTGACGAGTCCACCGACCTGGCCCGCGCCAAGGCGACCCGTTCCGCCCAGGCGGTCGACGTCAAACTGTGAGCCGCTGGGCTGGGGCACTCTGGTGGGCATCGGCGGTCACGCTGATGCCCCTCATGCTGCCCCTCGCCCTGCATACCCGCCGCACCGCCCTGCGCCTGCCGCCGGCAGCCGGCCCCGAGCGGGGGCTGGCGGGCGCGGGGTTCGCCGGTGAGCCGCTGCGGCTGCTGGTGATTGGCGAGTCCACCGTCGCGGGGGTGGGAGTCGACCTGCTCGAACGGGCACTGCCGGGACAGTTGGCCCGTGCGCTGTCCGACCGTCTGGAGCGCCCGGTGGCCTGGCGGGCCTGTGGGGAGAACGGCATCACCGCCGTGGAGGCCTGCCAGCGCCTGCTGCCGCAAGTGCTCGACGAGACACCTGACCTGGTGGTGATGGCCTTCGGTGTCAACGACACCACCCATTTCACTTCGCGATCCCGTTGGCGCCAAGCGCTGGAAGGGCTGGGCAGGCCCTTCCTCCAGCGTGGCGCCTGCGTGGCTTTTTCCGCCGTGCCGCCGCTCGGTCACTTCCGCGCCTTGCCCTGGCCGCTGCGCCTGCTGCTCGGCTGGCGTGCGCGCCTGATGGACCGGGTGCTGGCGGAGACGGCCAGCCCCATGGGAGCGCTTCACTGCACCGCTACCCTGGCCATGCGCCCCGACTACCTGGCGATCGATGGCTACCACCCATCCGAGCTGGGCTGCGAGGTTTGGGCCGGCCTGCTGGCCGACCGCCTGTGGCTTGAGATGGTGCCGCAACCGCCCTTGGCTGCGGCAGCCGGTTAACGCGGGTCAGACAGGTCCCGGTCCCGCGTCTCCTTCAGGCAGAGCACGGCCAGCAGGCTGAGCAGCGCCGCTGCCGATACATAGCCCCCCACCCATGACAGGCCGCCGAGGCTGACCAGCTTCTGGGCGAAGAACGGCGCTACCGAAGCGCCCACGATGCCCCCCAGGTTGTAGGCCGCCGACGCGCCGGTGTAGCGCACCGGGGTGGGGAACAGCTCGGGCAGCAGCGCGCCCATGGGGGCGAAGGTCACCCCCATCAGGAACAGCTCCAGGCTGAGGAACAGGGTCACCGAGAGGGGGGAGCCCTGGGTCAGCAGTGGCTCCATGGTGAAGCCGGAGAGTATCGCCAGCACGCAGCCGCCGATCAGCACCGGCTTGCGCCCGAAGCGGTCGCTGAGCCAGGCCGAGAGCGGGGTGGCCGCCGCCATGAACAGCACCGCGAAGCACAACATGCCGAGGAAGCTCTCGCGGCTGTAGCCGAGGCTCGCCACGCCGTGGCTTAGGGAAAACACCGTGGAGATGTAGAACAGCGCGTAGCACACCACCATCGCCAGGGCGCCCAGCAGGATCGGACGCCAGTGGCTGGCAAAGGCTTCCACCACCGGCAGCTTCACCTGGCGATGCTGGGCCAGGGCTTGGGCGAAGACCGGGGTTTCCTCCAGCTTCAGGCGCACATAGAGGCCGACCATCACCAGCACCGCGCTGAGCAGGAACGGAATGCGCCAGCCCCAGGCCCGGAACTGCTCGTCACTGAGCAGCAGCGCCAGGGAGAGGAACAGGCCGTTGGCGGCGAGGAAGCCGATGGAGGGGCCGAGCTGGGGGAACATGCCGAACCAGGCGCGCTTGCCCGGCGGCGCGTTCTCGGTGGCCAGCAGGGCCGCACCGCCCCATTCGCCCCCCAGCCCCAGGCCCTGGCCGAAGCGCAGCAGGCACAGCAGGATCGGTGCCCAGGCGCCGATGCTGTCGTAGCCGGGCAGCACGCCGATCAGGGTGGTGGAAACCCCCATCAGCAGAAGCGAGGCCACCAGGGTCGATTTGCGCCCGATACGGTCGCCGAAGTGCCCGAACAGGGCCGAGCCCAGCGGTCGGGCAAGGAAGGCGATGCCGAAGGTGAGGAAGGCCGAAAGCATCTGCGCCGTCGGCGAGCCCTGGGGGAAGAACACCGGGCCGATCACCAGAGCGGCGGCGGTGGCGTAGATATAGAAGTCGTAGAACTCGATGGCAGTGCCGATGAAGCTGGCTGTGGCGACGCGGGCGGGCGAGTTCGCGGGGGAGGTGGTGGCCGGAGCCTCGGTGCAGGCGGTGGAAGTCATGCAGGTGTCCCCTGGCGGGCGTCGGAACGGTGCGACGCCTCTGTTTTTGGCGTGTGGGCTGAGGGGGCGGGGCGGCGGATAGCCGGCCTCGGGGCCTTGCGACTGCTCCATTGTGGCGGGTGGCGATGGGGCAGTGTGGTCTCAGTGGGCCGGATCTGGCCGTGGCGGGGCGGGTAGCCGATGCGCGAGAGGGGCTGGATGAGCCGGGGGCGATTATAGAAAGGCCGGGAAAAAACCGGCAAGGCGGTCAGGTTCGCCAGGCACGCACGCGCTGAATCCGGTTCTCGCCGGATTCGAGGATTTCCAGGCGGTAGCGGCCGATCTTCAGGCAGGCGCTGGCATCGGGCAGTTGCTCCAGGGATTCGGTGATCAGGCCGTTGAGGGTCTTGGGGCCGTCGCACGGCAGGTGCCAGCCGAGCAGGCGGTTGAGTTCGCGCAGGTGCAGGCTGCCATCGAGTTCGTAGCTGCCGTCCTCGGCCGGGATGATGGTGCGGGTGGGGGCGAAGTCCTCCAGGCTGCCGAATTCGCCGATCAGCTCCTGGAAGATGTCCTCCAGGCTCACCAGGCCGACCACGTCGCCGTACTCGTCGACCACGATGGCAACGCGGCGCTTCTCCTTCTGGAAGTTCACCAACTGGGTCAGCAGTGGTGTGCTCTCGGGGATGAAGTAGGTTTCCCGGCACACGGCGAGCAACTCGTCGGCGGTGATCCCGGTCTTGGGCAGCAGTCGCGCTACCTGACGCATGTGCAGCATGCCTTCCACCTGGTTGATGTCCTCGCGGTACATCGGCAGGCGGGTGTGAGTGGCGGCCCGCAGTTGTTCCAGGATGCGCTCCGGCGACTGGGCGATGTCGATGCCCTGGATCTCGCTGCGCGGAACCATGATCTCGCTGATGGTGACCCGCTGTAGGGCGCGGGTCAGCTCGTGGGGTAGGCGTTGCTGGGGGCTCTCGTCTTCCTGGATGCGCTCGGGAGCCGGCTTGCGGCGCGCCAGCACCCAGGCGACTGCCGAGGCGATCAGCAGGCCGAGGATCAGGCCAAGGAGAAGGCCGGGGGCGGGCATCTCAGATGTGCAGAATGAATTCGCGGACCAGCTTGCTGCCGAAGTAGGCCAGCATCAGCAGGCAGAAGCCCGCCAGGGTCCAGCGGATCGCCTTGTGGCCACGCCAACCCAGCTGGTGGCGGCCCCAGAGCAGCACGGCGAACACCACCCAGGCGAAGCAGGAGAGGACGGTCTTGTGCGCCAGGTGCTGGGCGAAAAGGTTCTCGACGAACAGCCAGCCCGAGATCAGCGACAGCGACAGCAGGCACCAGCCGGCCCAGAGGAAGCCGAACAGCAGGCTCTCCATGGTCTGCAGGGCGGGGAAGTTGCGGATCAGTCCGGACGGGTGCTTGTGCTTGAGCTGGTAGTCCTGGAGCAGCAGCAGCAGGGACTGGAACACGGCGATGGTCAGCATGCCGTAGGCCAGGATAGACAGCAGGATGTGGGCGAGGATGCCGGGCTCCTCGTCGATCGGTTGCACCGTGCCCGAGGGTACGAAGATCGCCAGCAGCACTGTGAGCGCGCCGAGCGGATACAGCAGCAGGAGCAGGTTCTCCACCGGCATGCGGCTGCAGGCGAGCAGTGTGAGGCCGATCACGGCAGCGGCGATGAGGCTCGCGGCATTGAAGAAGTCGAGTGTCAGGCCGGCCGGTGCGATGAGCTGGAAGAACAACGCAGTAGCGTGACTGGTCAGGGCCAGCAGACCGAGCACGGTCAGCATGCGCTTGTTCGGCGTCTTGCGCTCGCGCAGGCGAAGGCCCTGGTGGATGGCGGCGCCTCCATAGAGGAAGGCAGCCAGGAGGCTGGGCAGCAGAGGGTGCATAAGTCCTTGTAAGGCAAGCCCGAAAGGCGCTGAGTGTGGCACAGAACGGCGTGCTCACGAAAGACCGCTGGCGGTGTCGGCGCCGCCCGCTCTTCGCTATACTCCGCCGCCTGCCGCAAGCTCACCCGGGGCCTCCAGGGCCTGAAAGGATCGCGCATGTTCGAAAATCTAACAGACCGCCTCTCGCAGACGCTGCGCCACGTCACCGGCAAGGCCAAGCTGACCGAGGACAACATCAAGGACACCCTGCGCGAAGTGCGCATGGCGCTGCTCGAAGCCGACGTGGCACTGCCCGTCGTCAAGGACTTCGTCAACAAGGTCAAGGAGCGCGCGGTCGGGACCGAGGTCTCCAAGAGCCTGACCCCGGGCCAGGCCTTCGTGAAGATCGTCCAGGCCGAACTGGTCGACCTGATGGGCGCCGCCAACGAAGACCTGGCGCTGAATGCCGCGCCACCGGCAGTCATCCTCATGGCCGGCCTGCAGGGCGCGGGCAAGACCACCACCGTCGGCAAGCTCGCGCGCTTCCTTAAAGAGCGCAAGAAAAAGTCGGTCCTGGTGGTGTCCGCCGACGTCTACCGCCCGGCAGCGATCAAGCAGCTGGAAACCCTGGCCAACGACCTGGAGGTGACCTTCTTCCCCTCCGATACCAGCCAGAAGCCGGTGGACATCGCCCAGGCGGCGATCCGCGAAGCCAAGCTGAAGTTCATCGACGTGGTCATCGTCGACACCGCCGGTCGCCTGCATGTCGACGGCGAGATGATGGAGGAGATCAAGCAGGTCCACGCGGCGATCAAGCCTGTGGAGACCCTGTTCGTGGTCGACGCCATGACCGGCCAGGACGCGGCCAACACCGCCAAGGCCTTCAACGACGCGCTGCCGCTGACCGGCGTGGTGCTGACCAAGGTCGACGGTGACGCCCGTGGCGGTGCTGCGCTTTCGGTTCGCGCCATCACCGGCAAGCCGATCAAGTTCCTCGGCATGGGCGAGAAGAGCGAAGCGCTCGATCCGTTCCACCCCGATCGCGTGGCGTCGCGCATCCTTGGCATGGGCGACGTGCTCAGCCTGATCGAGCAGGCTGAACAGGGCCTCGACCGCGAGAAGGCCGAAAAGCTCGCCAAGAAGATCAAGAAGGGCAAGGGCTTCGACCTCGAAGACTTCCGTGACCAGTTGCAGCAAATGAAGAACATGGGCGGCCTCGGCAGCCTCATGGACAAGCTGCCCATGCTCGGTGGCGTCAACCTGTCCCAGATGGGCGGGGCGCAGAATGCCGCCGAGAAGCAGTTCAAGCAGATGGAAGCCATCATCAATTCCATGACGCCTGCCGAGCGCCGTGATCCCGAGATGATCAGCGGCTCGCGCAAGCGCCGCATCGCCCTCGGCTCCGGCACCCAGGTGCAGGACGTCGGCCGACTCATCAAGCAGCACAAGCAGATGCAGAAGATGATGAAGAAGGTCACCGCCAAGGGCGGCCTGTCGCGCATGATGCGTGGCATGGGCGGCATGTTCCCCGGCGGCATGCCGAAGATGTAAGACCGCGCGCCAGCGGTCCTTTCCGTAAGCCGTTGTGAGGCGCCAGCGCCTCCCCGTCCCGCCCGGGGCGCGGCTTTCGGGGCCACCGACAGGTGGCGTGTACAAACAGATTTGCATTCGGCCGGATAATCCTTAGAATATGCGGCCTTTCGGGCCCATGGCCCATGTGTGCACACACGCTTGAAAAGCACCGACCTACAGGAACGAAGTTCAATGGTAACCATCCGTCTTGCCCGTGGCGGCTCCAAGAAGCGCCCCTTCTACCACCTGACCGTGACCAACAGCCGCAACGCGCGCGATGGCCGCTTTGTTGAGCGCATCGGTTTCTTCAACCCGGTTGCCCAGGGTTCCGAAGTCAAGCTGTCCGTCAACCAGGAGCGCGTCAGCTACTGGCTGAGCCAAGGCGCCCAGCCGTCTGAGCGCGTTGCTCAGCTGCTGAAGGAAGCTGCCAAGGCTGCTGCCTAAGCAACTCCCATGAGCGCGACGCCTGCCGCCGCCGATGAGCTGATCGTTCTCGGCAAGATTTTCTCGGTGCACGGCGTACGTGGCGAGGTGAAGGTGTATTCCTTCACGGACCCACTGGATAACGTGCTCGATTACCCCCGCTGGACGCTCACGCGTGACGGCGAGGTCAAGCAAGTTGAAGTTGCCAGCGGACGTGTCCAAGGCAAGTTCCTGGTAGTGAAGCTGAAAGGGCTGGACGACCGCGATGTCGCCAGGACCTACGCGGGTTTCGAGATCCGTGTTCCCGAAAGCGAGCTGCCTGAACTTGAGGAAGACGAGTTCTACTGGCACCAGTTGGAAGGTCTCTCCGTGATCAACCAGGACGGGCAACTGCTCGGCAAGGTCGATCATCTGCTGGAGACCGGCGCCAACGACGTGATGGTGGTCAAGCCCTGCACCGGCAGTCTGGATGACCGCGAGCGCCTGTTGCCCTACACGGAGCAATGCGTGCAAGCGATCGATCTGGATGCAGGTGAAATGAGGGTGGACTGGGACGCCGACTTCTGAGCCGCATGACATGAAAAGCATGCAGGTCGAAGTCATCAGCATCTTCCCGGAGATGTTCGCCGCCATCAGCGAGTACGGCATCACCAGCCGCGCGGTCAAGCAGGGGCTCCTGAAGCTCAACTGCTGGAACCCACGGAGCTTCACCGAGGATCGCCACCAGACGGTGGATGATCGGCCTTTCGGTGGTGGCCCCGGGATGGTGATGAAGATCGAACCGCTGGAACGGGCACTGGCAGCCGCCAAGACCGCAGCGGGAGATCGGGCGAAGGTGATCTACCTTTCGCCGCAGGGGCGCCAGTTGAAGCAGGCGGCCGTGCGCGAACTGGCGCAGGAGGAAGCCCTCATCCTCATCGCCGGTCGCTACGAAGGCATTGACGAGCGTTTCATCGAGACGCATGTCGACGAGGAATGGTCGATTGGCGATTACGTCCTGTCCGGCGGTGAGCTGCCGGCCATGGTGCTGATCGACGCGGTAACGCGATTGCTGCCCGGCGCGCTGGGCCACGCGGATTCCGCCGAGGAGGACTCCTTCACGGATGGACTGCTCGATTGTCCTCACTACACCCGACCTGAGGTGTACGCGGATAGACGTGTTCCTGAAGTGCTGCTCAGCGGCAACCACGAACACATCCGGCGATGGCGTTTGCAGCAGGCGCTTGGGCGCACCTGGGAACGTCGGGCCGATCTTCTGGATTGCCGCTCGCTTTCTG
The DNA here is from genome assembly GCF_001728945.1 of Pseudomonas sp. ENNP23. Classification (NCBI taxonomy): domain Bacteria; kingdom Pseudomonadati; phylum Pseudomonadota; class Gammaproteobacteria; order Pseudomonadales; family Pseudomonadaceae; genus Pseudomonas; species Pseudomonas sp. ENNP23. The sequence goes on along the minus strand of NZ_LYSP01000002.1, from coordinate 53,013 downwards.
GAGAAGAGAAAAAGCTGCTGGAGGAGTACATCCGCCAGCGGGACGATAGTTAACGTATCGATGGCACGCCCGAAAAGCCTGCCTTAGGAGCACAGCGATGACCAACAAGATCATTCAGCAGATCGAAGCTGAACAAATGAACAAAGAGATTCCGGCGTTCGCCCCTGGCGACACCGTGATCGTGCAAGTGAAGGTGAAGGAAGGCGAGCGTTCCCGTCTGCAGGCCTTCGAAGGTGTGGTCATCGGCAAGCGTAACCGCGGCCTGAACAGTGCCTTTACCGTTCGCAAGATCTCCAACGGCGTTGGCGTTGAGCGTACCTTCCAGACCTACTCCCCCCTGGTTGACAGCCTGATCGTCAAGCGCCGCGGCGACGTACGCAAGGCCAAGCTGTACTACCTCCGCGAGCTGTCCGGCAAGGCTGCTCGTATCAAGGAGAAGCTGGTCTAAGACCTCGCTTCCACAGAAAAGCCCGCCCTGGGAGACCGCGGCGGGCTTTTTGTTGCTTCGCAGCAACCGCTCTTAACCGTCGCTCGAGCGAACAGGGCGTCGAGCGCATGCGCTGGTGTTGCGGTGGGCGAAGCGTCCATCTCCTGGCCAGGTTGCCAGTGGCTGCCGATACCTGGAGAGCCGCTTAACCGATGTCCCGAGGCGGCCTGAGGCACGCCCCGGGCGGGGTTCATACCGGTTCGGCGCAGAACTCCAGCAGTGCCTGCTCCAGGCGTTCGACCTCCTGGGCAACGGCGAGGGCAAGGGGCTCCAATACCTCTTCGGGTTGCTGCGCTGTCCAGGCTTCTTCAAGGGCTTCGCAGCAGCCGACGAGGGGGGCGGCATGGACGATCCGTGCGGCTCCCTTGATCTTGTGAGCGGCGGCGGAGACTTCCTCCCAGTCCCTCTCTGCCAGGCTGTGATGCAACTGGCCGAGGTCCTCGCGATTGGCGGTGAGCAGGGTGTCCAGCAGTCGCTGGCGCAGTGCCGGGTCACTGCCGGCCAACTGCAGGAACTCCTGCATGCCGAAGAGGCCTTCCGGGTGCGTCGTCGGTATTTTCGGGAGCGACGGCATGTCCGGCAACTCCCGCTCCGGTGTGGGGTGCAGGGTGGCCAACTGCCGGGCCAACTGGCGAAGGCTGATGGGCTTGAAGAGACAGGCGTCCATACCTGCCTTGCGGCAGCGCTCGTGTTCTTCGTTCTGGGCGTTGGCGGTGTAGCCGATGAAATGTACCCGGCCGCTTTCGCGGCGGACTTCCTCCTCCCGGACCGCGCGGGCCAGGGCGTAACCGTTCATCACCGGCATGTTGCAGTCACTGATCACCAGATCGAAGTGCTCCTTGCTCCAGCGTTCCAGGCCGTCACGACCGTCCACTGCCTCGACGACGCGGTGACCGAGGAAGGCCAGTTGCTGCTTGAGCAATTCGCGGTTCGCGGGGTTGTCGTCCACCACCAGCACATCCAGTGGCACTTGCCGTGCCACGGGAGCGTCCTCTTCCTCCTGTCTTGCCTGGCGCGGAAGTGGGTCCAGCTCCAGCAGGTCCAGTTCTACCCAGATGCGGGTGCCCCGGCCCAGTTCGCTTTCGAGGCGAATGGTGCCGCCCATCATTTCGCAGAGCACACGGCAGATCACCAGGCCCAGTCCGGTTCCCCGGCGCGCCTCGTCGGCGCCGACGCTGCCCTGGCTGAAAGCCTGGAACAGCTGGCTCTGGTCTTCGTCTGAAATGCCCCTGCCGCTGTCCTCCACCTTGAGCAGAATGCCCAGGCGTCTGTCCGGTCGCGGCTTGGCCTGGATCTCGATGGAGACGCCGCCGGTGTCGGTGAATTTGATGGCGTTGCCCACCAGGTTGGTAAGAATCTGGCGGAAGCGCACCGGGTCCACCAGCACGTCGACGCCTGCGCGGTGATCGAACTCCAGGGTCAGGCGCAGATTCTTCTGCCGAGCCAAGCCGTCGAACACCCGGATCACGGCTTCGGTCTGCTCCCGCAGGTTGCTGCGTACCGGAGACAGGCTGAGGCGCCCGGATTCGATACGGGCGATGTCGAGGATGTTGCCGATGAGCTCCAGCAGGTCTCGCGCTGAGCCGTGGGCGATCTCGATGGCGGCCCGGTCCCACTGGCCCTGGTCAGCTCGTTCGAGGGCCAGTTCAAGCATGCCGATCACCGCGTTCATCGGTGTGCGGATCTCATGGCTCATGGTGGCGAGGAAGGTGCTCTTGGCCCGGTTGGCGTCATCGGCCCGCTCCTTGGCGGCTTGCAGGTCTTCCACCAGTTGAAGGCGCTCGCTGATGTCGATCCACCCACTGACCACGCCCTTGATCTCCCCACGGAAGTCCCGGTATGGCTCGATCCAGTGGTAGATGCTGAACGGGCCGGACTGACTATAGAGCTCCCGGTCGCAGCGCAGCGGTTCGCCAGACTCGGTCACCTTGCGGTAGTCATCCAGCAACGTCTGGCGTTGGGCCTCGCTGCCCAGCTTGGCGACTGGCGGTGGCTGCCCGATCACTTCATCGCGCCTGAGGGCCAGTGCCTGCAGGTAGTTGTCGTTGCACATCAGCAGGCGGCCGTCGCGATCGCGGACGTAGATCGGGTGCGGTGTACCATTGATCAGTGCCTCCATCAGGTGGAACTGGTCGTTGAGGGCCTGTTCAGCCTGCTTCCGCCGCCCAATCTGGCGCCTGAGATAGAAAATCCAGCCCAGTGACACCAGCAACAACAGCGCCGAGATGGAGAGGATCTGCAGGATCAGTTCGCGGTTCACGGTGCTGCGGGTGCCGCTTATCTCGACGTTCGAGCGCCAGCGCTGCTTGACCAGCACCGCCAGCTCATCCGGGGGGATGGCTGCAGTTGCCTTGTCGAGGATCGATTGCAGCAGGCTGTCTTCCTTGCGCATGGCGAAGGTAATGCTCTCCTGGGGCACATCGATGAGTTCGGAAATGCGCAACTGCTCCGAGAACATCCGGCGGATGTAGTACTCGGCAACGATGGTGGACATCACTGCGCCCTCCGCGTCGCCGTTGGCGACCGCCACGAGGCCGTCCAGTAGGGTATTGGTTTCCACCAGGCGAATGCCGGGGTAGCGGTTACGGATGTAATCGCTGAGGAAGTAACCGCGGACCACCGCCAGACGCTGGCCGTGTAACTCACGGAGTCGGGAGGGGGATTGCGCGTTATTGAGGGTGATGGTGGCGAACGGCACATGCATGTAAGGGCGCGAGTAGGCCAGGTCCCGCTGGCGGATGCGCGCCATGCCGTCGGCGCCGACGATGTCGGCTTCACCATTCAGCACGGCATTCATCATGTCTTCGTGCTGCAGGGTGCGGACTATCTCGAAACGCAAGCCGGTACGGACGCGGATTTCGTCGAGGATGTCGGCTGTGATGCCGTGGTAGTTGCCCTCACTGTCGAAGAACGACACCGGCGCGTAGTTGCCATAGGTAGCCACGCGCACGACGGGGTGTGTCGCCAGCCAGGCACGCTCCTCTTTTGTGAGTGGCAGTTCCGGGTCCAGCAGGCTTGGGCTGGCGCCGCCGCTCCAGCGCTTGAGCAGCGGGGTGCGGTTACCTGCGGGCAAACGCTGCAGAACCTTGTCCACAAGCGCTAGCAGTCGGGTGTTGTCGCGGGCACTGGCGAAGCTGATGCCGCTGGCCTTCAGGTCCGCCAGGCGGACGATGTGCAGGTGGTCGTCATAGACCTGGTTGATTTGATAGTTCGCGCTGATCAGGTCCCCCATGTACAACTCGTTGTCGCCATCGATCACAGAGTTGAGGGCCGCACTGGTGGAGGGGTAGAGCGTCAGGATGGCGTCCGGATAGCGGTTCTGCACCATGTCCAGAGGCAGGTAGTTGCCGACGATGGCGATCCGCATGCCGGCGAGATCCTGTGGCCAGTCGCGCTTGTCCTGCTGCCGGGCGACGAGGCTGGGTTGGTCGGGTGCGTAGGGCAGGCTCAGGGCCAGCGCCTGCTCACGCTCCTCGAAGTCGTTGGACGTACTGAGCAGGTCGGCTTCGCCATTGATCACGGCGCGTAAGGCGGCACCCCGACTGGGGTAGCGCTCGACGCGGACCGGCACTTGCAACTGGCGGGACAGCAGGCCGGCTACGTCTGCCGTGATCCCTTCGAAGTCCCGGCCGCTGGAGGTGATGTCGAAAGGGGGGAGGTCATCGGCGATGGCCAGCCGCAGTTCCCCGCGCTCGGCAAGCCAGGTTCGCTCCTCGGGGTTCAGGACAATGTCCTCTTCCAGTACGAGGGGGCGGGCACCGAGTGGAATCGACTGGGAAGCGGCTTGCGCCAGCAGGGGCACGGTGAGTGCGAGGAGCACGAGGGGCTTGAGCAGACTGAGGCACATGGTCGTTTCCTAGTGGTGGCAGGCGATCTGAACTGCAGACCGGGGCGCCGCGCAAAGAAAATATCCCAGTGCTCCGGTCGGGCCTATGCAGGGGGAGGGGTAATGAGCATGTTTCAGGTTTTTCCCGCTTTTTGATCGGATGTTGCCTACCTGAAGTCGGAAGTTCTGGTTATTCCGAGCGTGTCCCACGCAACTGCCTGCAAGGGGCGAAAGACCAGGCTGATACTGGAGTGGATTTCGGGAAAGCCTGTTGTCAGTTGCCGGAACCGGACGCTCTCCTGGGAGGGACACCCCCGCCGGGGCCCTCACCACATCGTGGGGGCGTGGCTGTGGAATAATCCGCACCCCGCGGCCTGGCCGTCGGGGAGGGTGTTCCTGTCGAACATCGACAGGGGCGTGGAGGCCCTGCGTGCATCGCAGGGTGTGTATGCAAGGCCCGCCGTCACCGAAACGTGGCCGCCACAGTGGGATTCACCGAGGTAGTCGTGGCATGACCCCGAGAGAACGAGAGATAGAACGGCGCATCGCCCTGTCCGAGAGCCGTGTGACCAAGGCGGTGTTCCCGCCGACCACCAACCACCACAACACCCTGTTCGGCGGTACGGCGCTGGCCTGGATGGATGAGGTGTCCTTCATCTGCGCCACCCGTTTCTGCCGGCTGCCGCTGGTGACGGTTTCCACCGATCGCATCGACTTCAAGCACCCGATCCCCGCCGGCTCCATCGTCGAGCTGATCGGGCGTGTGGTGAAGGTGGGCAACACCAGCCTCAAGGTGGAGGTCGAGGTGTTCGTCGAAGGGATGTACGAGGCCGGACGCGAGCGCGCCATCAGTGGCGTGTTCAGCTTCGTCGCCATCGACGATGACAAGCGCCCGGTGCCGGTGCTACCGGAAACGGCGATCCCCGCCGACTGAGTCAGCGGGTGCCTCAGGGGCGCATGGCGATTTTCAGGGACGCCTGGGAGAGGTCGATGTCGTGCAGCGTCAGGCTGCCGAAGCTCCCGGCGTTCGGGCCGCTGCCGGCCACGCGGATGTTGTCGAAGCGCAGCTCGCCGATGGAGCTGGGCAGGCGCACGTTGATGGAACCGTCGGCGTTCATCGTCGAGGTCAGTCGCGAGGTGTCGTAGACCACGCCCTTCATCGAGGTTTCCGCCTCCAGGCTGTTCAGCACCGGCATCACCAGGCGCGCCAGGCTCTGCACCGTGGCGATGCCGTCGCCTGCCTCCGCCTGCACGAACAACCCCTGCAGCACATCGTCCAGGCCCTGGGCACTCACGCTACTCATCTCTGCCTCGCTCAGCGGCTGCATGCCGGGCGGCACGTAGTCCTGGCTTATGGCGCTGGGCAATTGCTGGGCCTGGGCGCTGACCATCTGGAAGGGGCTCAGCAGCGCCGCCACCAGCGTCGCCGCCAGTCGCAGGTTGTTCTGGCGCTTGAGCGCCTTCTCCAGTTGTCGCTTGCTGAGCAGGCCCTGCTCGATGAGCACCTCGCCCAGGCGTTTGTCGCTGGTGAGCTGGACCTTGACGGCAGCATCCAGCTGCTGGGTGGTGATCAGTCCCTTGTTGACCAGGATCTGGCCAAGACGCGAGTTCTGATGGTTGGACATGGGGGCGGGACCAAGGCAGGGATAGTGGCAAGGTGAAATCATCCTCCTGTGGGAAGAGGCTGTCACCCAACGAAGGATAGGCTTACATCGCCGCTGGTCTATGAGCCCGCACCGTTAGTGCCGTCGGCATCCACCAGGGCCACCAGACTCCAACCAGGTTGGGGTTCCAGGGCTTGCGAAGGACCTGCGATATGCACCCAGCCTCGGGTGTCGCGGGCCAGCAGCAGCGTGGCGCGAGTGCCGTGCAGGGCTTGGTAGGCCGGCCAGTCGAAGGCCTCCGTCAGCGTGGTGATGCGGACCTCCGCTCCACGACCGAGGCGGCTGGCGAACTGTGGATAGGTGATTGCCGGCAGGCCCAGTTCACGGCCGCGGACGTTCTCGCTGCTGCGGTGCTTGTCGCTGCGGCGGCTTTCTGCCCCGCTGGGCAGTGTGAAGCGGCGGGGCTCGGCAAAGTCGTGGCGAAAGCGCATGCAGGCCAAGGCATTCATCTCGCTGGATGGAGACAGCGCCAGCAGGTGCCCGAGCCCGACCAGGTCCAGATGAGCGTCCGCATGCTGGGAGGTGGGGTTACCGAAGTAGGTGGGCAGGCCGTCCATGCGCGCCGCGCGGATGTTCTCCCAACTGGAGTCGGTGAGCAGCACCCGGCTGCCGAGCTGGTGCAGGGCGTTGCCCAGCGCCCGTGCCACCGGGTTGGCGCCGATGATCAGGAAACCTGCCGGTGCGGGCTCGGCTACCCCCAGCAGGCGCGCGAGGGGGCGGGCGGTGGCGCTCTGCAGCACCACCGTGCCGATGATCACCAGGAAGGTCAGTGGCACCAGCAACTGCGCGTTCGTGTCGCCCTGCTCCTGCAGGCGCAGGGCGAAGATGGCGGACACTGCCGCTGCCACGATGCCCCGTGGTGCTATCCACGCCAGCAGTGCCCGCTCGCGCCAACCCAGTGGCGAGCCCAGGGTGCTCAGGCCGATATTGAGTGGCCGGGCGATGAACTGGATCACCGCCAGCAGCACCAGCGTCGCCGGCCCCAGGGCCAGCAGGGCCTTCAGGTCGAGCCGCGCCGCGAGCAGGATGAACAGCCCCGATATCAGCAGCACGCTGAGGTTTTCCTTGAAGTGCAGGATCGGCTTCACATCGACCCCGCGCATGTTCGCCAGCCACATCCCCATCAGTGTCACCGCCAGCAGGCCCGACTCGTGCATCAGCAGGTTGGAGGCGATGAACACGCCCAGCACCGCCGCCAACGCCGCCAGGTTGTGCAGGTACTCCGGCAGCCAGTGGCGGCGCAGCACCACGCCGAGCGCCCAGCCGCCCAGCACACCCAGCAGCGTGCCGCAGCCGATCACTCCGGCGAAGGTCGCCAGGCTCTGGCTCCAGCCGCCCTGGTCGCGGCTGACGATGAAGCTGAAGGTCACCACCGCCGCCAGTGCGCCGATGGGGTCGATGACGATGCCTTCCCAGCGCAGGATGTTCGCCACCGAGGCCCGGGGCCGCACCACCCGCAGCATCGGCACGATTACCGTTGGTCCGGTCACCAGCGTCAGCGAGCCGAACAGCACCGCCAGTTCCCACGAGAAGCCCAGCAACAGGTGCGTGGCTGCGGCGATCACCACCCAGGTCGTCAGCGCCCCCAGAGTCACCATGCGGCGGACCACTGAGCCGATCTCGCGCCACTCCGACAGGTGCAGCGTCAGGCTGCCTTCGAAGAGGATCAGCGCCACTGCCAGGGAGGTCAGCGGGAAGAGCAGGGGGCCGAACAGCGCGCCCGGGTCCAGCACCCCGAGCACCGGCCCGGCGAGGATGCCGGACAGCAACAGAAAGAGAATCGCCGGCAGGCGCAGGCGCCAGGCCAGCCACTGGCTGCACAGCGCGGCCAGGCCGATGCCGCCGAGGTCCAGGAGGATGCGGGTTTCGTCCATCAGGACTCCTTGTCGCTGGTGAGGGGCGGGAACCTTGTGGAAGACTAGACGCCGTTCATCCCACCAGCGTTCCCCATGCCTGCACTCGACCACCCCCTGATCGACCGCTTTCTCGACGCCCTCTGGCTGGAGAAAGGCCTTTCGCCCCACACCCGCTCCGCCTATCGCAGCGACCTGGCGCATTTCAACGGCTGGTTGCACGAGCGCGGCTGCAACCTGGCGGAGGCCGGGCGCGACGTATTGCTGGATCACCTCGCCTGGCGCCTGGAGCAGGGCTACAAGGCCCGCTCCACGGCACGCTTCCTGTCCGGCGCGCGAGGCTTCTACCGCTTCCTGCTGGCCGAGGGCGAGATCGCCGAGGACCCGACCCTGCAGGTGGAGATGCCCCTGCTGGGCCGGCCGCTGCCCAAGTCGCTGTCCGAAGCTGATGTGGAGGCCCTGCTGGAGGCGCCGGACCTGGAGGACCCCATCGGCCTGCGCGACCGCGCCATGCTGGAGGTGCTCTATGCGTGCGGCCTGCGGGTCAGCGAACTGGTGGGGCTGACCCTGGAACAGGTGAACCTGCGCCAGGGCGTGGTCAAGGTCTTCGGCAAGGGCAGCAAGGAGCGCCTGGTGCCGCTGGGCGAGGAAGCCATCGCCTGGATCGAGCGCTACGTCCGCGAAGCGCGGCCTTTCTTGCTGGATGGCAAGCCCAGCGACGTACTCTTCCCCAGCCTGCGCGGCGAGCGGATGACCCGCCAGACCTTCTGGCACCGCATCAAGCACCAGGCGAAGGTGGCCGGCATCCTCAAGCCCCTGTCGCCCCACACCCTGCGACACGCCTTCGCCACCCACCTGCTCAACCACGGTGCCGACCTGCGGGTGGTGCAGATGCTGCTCGGCCATGCCGACCTGTCCACCACGCAGATCTACACCCACATCGCCCAGGCCCGCCTCAAGGACCTCCACGCCCGCCACCACCCGAGGGGGTGAGCCGGAAAAGGCGACGCATGCGTCGCCCCGGCGAACGACCGGCCATGGATGGCCGGGCCGGGGTTCAACTGAGCGATGCGGCTTCGACAGGGATGTCTTGCACTGCGCTTTACTTCGCTCCGCGTCGCCCCGCTTTTTGCCTACACCCCCCAAGGCAGCCGCCTGCATCCTCCGAGGCCTGCACCAGGGAACCTGGCCGCCCGCACCGGTTCCAACCTCCGCGCAGCCTTCACAGCACCGCCCAGCCGTCCCCGACGGGCCACCGTTCGGCTCCTCCGCACGGCCCTGCAGGCCTTCTGTGTTAGGCTTTCGCACCTATCCGACAGTCGCCGCTCCACAGGAGTAACCATGCGTGTGACCCGCCTTTTCGCAGCCATGGCCCTCGGCCTGGTCAGCTCCATCAGCCTTGCCGACGATCCGGACCAGGCCATCCGCAAGACCCTCGCCAGCCTTGACCTTGGCCTGCCTGTCGAGTCCATCGGCGAAAGCCCGCTGGACGGCATCTACCAGGTCCAGCTCAAGGGCGGCCGCATGCTCTACACCAGCGCCGATGGCCAGTACCTGATGCAGGGTTACCTGTATCACGTGCAGAACGGCAAGCCGGTGAACCTCACCGAGCAGTCCGAAAGCCGCTCCATCGCCAAGGAGATCAACGCGATCCCCGCCGGGGAAATGGTGGTCTTCGCGCCTAAGGACCAGCCGGCCAAGGCCCACATCACCGTCTTCACCGACACCGATTGCGGCTACTGCCAGAAGCTGCACAGCGAAGTACCCGAACTGAACCGTCGCGGCGTCGAAGTGCGCTATGTCGCCTTCCCGCGCCAGGGCATCGGTAGCCACGGCTACAACACCTTGGTCAATGTCTGGTGTGCCAAGGACCGCCAGGCCGCCATGAACCAGGCCAAGTCCCGCCTCGACGTGCCTGCCGCCAAGTGTGATAACCCGGTGGCCAAGCAGTTCGAACTGGGCCAGATGATCGGCGTGAACGGCACCCCCGCCATCGTTCTCGGCAACGGCCAACTGATTCCGGGCTACCAGCCCGCGCCGCAACTGGCCAAGCTCGCGCTCGACGCCAAGTAAGGCGAGGGCGCCGGCTCGATTGACCAACAATCGGGCGCTTCGTAAAGTGCGGTTCTTTTATACGGCCGGCGATTCGCCGGCCGTTTTTCGCAGTGAAATGGGGAGTTCAGCGTGAAGCCGGTAAAAGTAGGCATCTGTGGCCTGGGGACCGTCGGTGGCGGCACTTTCAACGTACTCAAACGCAACGCCGAGGAGATTGCCCGCCGTGCCGGGCGTGGAATCGAGGTTGCCCAGATCGCTGCCCGTCGCCCCAACCCGAAGTGCGAAACCGGTGCCACCCCCATCACCGCCGACATCTTCGACGTGGCCAACAACCCTGAGATCGACATCGTCATCGAACTGATCGGGGGCTACACCCTTGCCCGCGACCTGGTACTCAAGGCGATCGAGAACGGCAAGCACGTGGTCACCGCCAACAAGGCGCTGATCGCCGTTCACGGCAACGAGATCTTCGCCAAGGCCCGCGAGAAGGGCGTCATCGTCGCCTTCGAAGCCGCCGTTGCCGGTGGCATCCCGGTGATCAAGGCGATCCGCGAGGGCCTGGCCGCCAACCGCATCAACTGGCTGGCCGGCATCATCAACGGCACCGGCAACTTCATCCTCACCGAGATGCGCGAGAAGGGCCGTGCCTTCGAGGACGTCCTCAAGGAAGCCCAGGCCCTGGGCTACGCCGAAGCCGACCCGACCTTCGACGTCGAAGGCATCGACGCCGCTCACAAGCTGACCATCCTCGCCTCCATCGCCTTCGGCATCCCGCTGCAGTTCGACAAGGCCTACACCGAGGGCATCTCCAGGCTCACCAGCGCCGACGTCAACTACGCCGAAGCCCTGGGCTACCGCATCAAGCACCTGGGCGTGGCCCGCCGCACCAGCAGCGGCATCGAGTTGCGCGTGCACCCGACCCTGATCCCGGCCGACCGCCTGATCGCCAACGTCAACGGCGTGATGAACGCCGTGATGGTCAACGGCGATGCCGCCGGCAGCACCCTCTACTACGGCGCCGGTGCCGGCATGGAGGCCACTGCCTCCGCCGTGGTCGCCGACGTGGTGGACGTGGTCCGCGCCCTGACTGCCGACCCGGAGAACCACGTACCGCACCTGGCCTTCCAGCCGGATGCGCTGTCCGATCACCCGATCCTGCCGATCGAAGCCTGCGAGAGCGCCTACTACCTGCGCATCCAGGCCAAGGACCACCCGGGCGTACTTGCCCAGGTGGCCACCATCCTGTCCGAACGTGGCATCAACATCGAATCCATCATGCAGAAGGAAGTCGAAGAGCAGGATGGCCTGGTGCCGATGATTCTGGTTACCCACCGGGTCGTCGAAGCGCGCGTTAACGACGCCATCGCCGCACTGGAAGCCCTCGACGACGTGGTGGGCAGCGTAGTCCGCATCCGCGTCGAACAGCTCAATTAACTCGGAGCCGCCCGCGCGCAGGCCCGCCCGGTGCTCAGACGCCGCCGGGCACCGCGCTGCCGGCGGCTCGAACCGAAGGTTTGAAGAAATGCGCTATATCAGCACCCGCGGCCAAGCCCCGGCCCTGAACTTCGAAGACGTCCTGCTGGCCGGCCTCGCCAGCGACGGCGGCCTCTACGTCCCGGAAAACCTGCCGCGCTTCACCCTGGAAGAAATCGCCTCCTGGGCCGGCCTGCCCTACCACGAATTGGCCTTCCAGGTGATGCGCCCCTTCGTGACCGGCAGCATCCCGGACGCCGACTTCAAGAAGATCCTCGAGGAAACCTACGGCGTCTTTGCCCACAACGCCGTCGCGCCGCTGCGCCAGCTCAACGGCAACGAGTGGGTGCTGGAGCTGTTCCACGGCCCGACCCTGGCCTTCAAGGACTTCGCCCTGCAACTGCTCGGCCGCCTGCTGGACTACGTCCTGGCCAAGCGCGGCGAGCGCGTGGTGATCATGGGCGCCACCTCCGGCGATACCGGCTCGGCCGCCATCGAAGGCTGCCGCCGCTGCGACAACGTCGACATCTTCATCATGCACCCGCACAACCGCGTGTCCGAGGTGCAGCGCCGGCAGATGACCACCATCCTCGGCGAGAACATCCACAACATCGCCATCGAAGGCAACTTCGACGACTGCCAGGAAATGGTGAAGGCCAGCTTCGCCGACCAGGGCTTCCTCAAGGGCACCCGCCTGGTGGCCGTGAACTCGATCAACTGGGCGCGGATCATGGCCCAGATCGTCTACTACTTCCACGCCGCCCTGCAGCTCGGCGGCCCGGCGCGTTCCATGGCCTTCTCGGTGCCCACCGGTAACTTCGGCGACATCTTCGCCGGCTACCTGGCGCGCAACATGGGCCTGCCGATCAGCCAGCTGATCGTCGCCACCAACCGCAACGACATCCTGCACCGCTTCATGAGCGGCAATCAGTACGTCAAGGAAACCCTGCACCCGACCCTGTCGCCGTCCATGGACATCATGGTCTCGTCCAACTTCGAGCGCCTGCTGTTCGACCTGCATGGCCGCAACGGCGCCGCCATCGCCCAGTTGATGGACACCTTCAAGCAGGGGGGCGGCTTCAGCGTCGAGCAGGACCGCTGGACCGAAGCGCGCAAGCTGTTCGACTCCCTCGCCGTTACCGACGAGCAGACCTGCGAGACCATCGCCGATGTCTACAAGGAGTGCGGCGAGCTGCTGGACCCGCACACCGCCATCGGCGTACGTGCCGCCCGCGAATGCCGCCGCAGCCTGTCCACTCCCATGGTCACCCTGGGCACCGCGCACCCGGTCAAGTTCCCCGAAGCGGTGGAGAAGGCCGGCGTTGGCCAGGCCCCGGCGCTGCCGGCGCACCTGTCCGACCTGTTCCAACGCGAAGAGCGTTGCACCGTGCTGGCCAACGACCTCAAGCAGGTCCAGGCCTTCGTTGCGGCGCACGGCAACCGCGGCAAGCCGCTCTGAGCTGACAACGGCCATGAAAAAGCCCCTGGCGAGTGATCGCCAGGGGCTTTTTGTTGTTCCGGGGCGGATCAGTCCGTGCTCTCTTTCCCCTGCGCGTCCTGTTCCGTCACTGCAGGCACGCTGTTCTCCAACTCCAGTGGCGCTCCCCAGTCTGTCATGTCCACCGGCGTGGAGACGGCGCGCTGTCCGGGCACATAGACGTCATAGTCGATGCTGTAATTGATCTTCATGTCCGGTTCCCTGATGTCGCGTATCACCTGCCAGGCCAGGGGCCGAGGGGCGTTCGGCAGCTGGGGCGGTTTCTGGAAAATCACATAATCGCTGCCCTGCTGGCTCTGATTGAGGATCTTGATTTCATATTTCATGTCCTTTCTCCCTGTATCCGTCAGGCCCCGGACGCAATGGGGCAGACACCGATCATGGGCCAGTCCCCACCCCGTTGCCGGTTGATGGCTGTTCACAGATGCAACCTGAAAAAGGCCGGCACCTCTCAGGGAGCCGGCCTTGTCCAGATACGTGCAACGGTTGATGACGGCCTCAGTCGTTGGCCAGGTTCCAGCGATGCAGCAGACGGTGGGCGAACGGGGTGACCACCACGCCGAGCGCCACCAGGAAGACGCTGTCCAGGAACAACCCATACAGCGCCGCGAAGTATTTGCCGGCCAGGCTGCTCGGTGGGTGGGCGAGGCTGACCGAGCCCAGCATGGAGAGGGCGTTCAGCGTGGCCTCATGCCAACCCAGACCCTCCAGCATGTAGAAGCCCACGATTCCCGGTAGCAGGCCCAGCATCAGAAAGGCCAGGGCCATCGCCTGGAAGCGCAGTGCGCGCAGTATGAAGTGATCCAGTCGGGCCAGATCCTCGGTAAAACGTTCCATTTTTCACCTCTCCTGGCGCCCGTGCGGCGCAGTGCTGACGTCGGCCCCTGATCCTAGCCCAGGTGCTGCGGGCTTCGGCGCCGCGCGCCCTCTGTTCCGAGCCATCCCACGTCATGCAGGGTGAATGCCGCAGGAAGCCAGACGCGAAGAAGCCCCCGGCGATCACTCGCCGGGGGCTTCTTCATTCGGGACGCCAGGGCTTCAGCGGGCGATGAAGTCGAAGGTCCACAGGCCGCTCGGGCGGGTCAGGGTCACGTCCACTTCGGTGGCGGTGATGGGCGCCACGTAGCGGGTCATGTCCGAGAAGTTCTGCACGATGTAGGTCTGCCCGATCATGGGCGGCGTGGCGACCATGAAGTAGAAGTTGGGCTCGTACTCGAAACTCACGGTCATGCGCGAGTCCACCTTGGGCATGGTCACCACCGGGCGGCCGTTGACGTACCAGTTGCTGTCGAACTGGGTGTAGGGGTTGGTCTTGTTGATCACCCCGCACTGCTGGGGCGTCAGCTTCTCCAGCGCCAGCGACGTGGAGGCCGGCTCCAGTTGCGGCGACAGGCCGCTCGGGCTGACCGCCTGCAGCAGTTGGCCGGGCAGGATGGGGCGACGCCCAGAGATGATCTGGTTGCCGGCCTTCTCGCCGAGGCTGCTCACGTCGGTTTCGATCACCGCCTCGTAGTCGAAGGACTCCGTGGCACCGGCCGAGCCGGTGAGCACCTGCCAGGCGTGGACGCGGTAGTCGCGCTGCGGGTTTTGCGGCTTGAGGAAGACCAGCACGGTCTTGCCTTCCATGTCGTCCACATTGAAGTTCACGTTGAAAGTCGTCATGTCCTTTTCTCCTTGGTTCCGTTGTGACCCCGGCGAATGCCCGGGTCTGTGTTCCTGACGGCCGGCAAGGGCGGCTGTGAAGTGCCATTTCGTTGCGTGCGGGATGTCGGTGCCGCCTTCACGGATGCAGCCGCATTGCGTCTTGCCTGCTGGGCACTTTTCGCCCAGTCCAGTCAAGGAGAAATGCCATGGATCGCTTCGTTAACGTACTGCCGCTCGGCCTGCTGGCCGCCTGCTGCAGCCTCCCGGCCCTCGCCCAGATCGACTGCTCGGCCGGTGCTGCCGGGGTCAACCCGGTGCCGGTGCAGATCGGCGGAGGCCTCGCCAACAGCCGTATGAACCCGCAGATCAACCAGCGCCACGTCTTCTGTGGCGAGGTCAATGCCGGGGGGGCGGCGACGGGTTTCCACTCCCGGCCCAACAGTCATGACCCGCGGTTAGGTACCGGAGCGGCGGCCGCTCTCGCCGCCCAGATCACGGGGGGCGTGCAGTACATCGTCCAGCCCGGCCCCTATCGCTACCTGGGCGGTGGTATCCAGGTCGCCAATGCCGCCGGTGTGATGGTGCCCAAGGGCGGTGCGGGTTCTTCAACTTTCTTTCCGGACAGCTGCAGTCAGGTGCAGGTAGTCGCCTCGATCCGCTATGCCTACACCCATCCCTTCAGTGTCATCGGGGGGGCTGGCGGTGCCTTCACCGGGCCTTCCGCCCCATCGGTGGGGGCAGTCGGCTATTGCACCGGCGAGGCGGGCAACCCTTTCACCATTGGGGGCTTCGTCAACCAGATCGGTGGGGCCTGGACCCTGAATACGGCCTATCCCATCGGTAACTTCTGACCCTTGGCCCACCTCGCGTGCGAGGTGGGCTCTCCAGGGCGCCCCCCTCAGGGCTGCAGCCCCTGGCACAACCCGCCGACCTGTTGCCTCAGCTGATCGCGGGCCAGTTGCACCCGCTTGCGCAGGTTGGGCTCCTTGATCTGCAGGTGGCGCGCCAGCTCGCCGTAGGCCATGCCGTCCACGCAGTGCTGCCAGAGTGCATCGCCGAGGTTGGGCGGCAGTTGGTGGAGCGCCTTGCCGAGGGTCTCCATCGCCTCCCGCAGGCAGGCCTGGCGTTCGGGTTCGTTGCCGGCGCTGTCGGCCGGGTGCAGGTCCAGCCAGTCGAGGCTGCAGGTGCTCGGGGCGCTGCGCAGCCGGTCGATGCAGTGGTTGCTGGCCACCCGTCGCAACCACGCCGGGAGGTTCTCGATGTGCTCCAGGCGCTGGGGCTCGCGCAGCAGCAGGGTGAAGAGCCGCAGGCGCAGTTCGCTGAGGGCGTCCTCGGCATCCTGGCGGTTGGCGGTGAGTTGCTGGCAGCGTCTGCGCAGCACGGGTTCATGATCGATCAGCAGTTTCCACACGTGATGCGGCGTGCCTGTCTCGAGGCTCGCGTCCGGGTTGCTCGCCATGCTCGTACCTTTCCTTGTTGGTGCCGGTGGCGGTACTGCAGGGGCAGCCCTTGCCAGGCCGGCTGGAGCAAGCAGGACGAAAGGTTTCCCGGGTTTGTGAAGGGGACGAAGGGGACGTACGAGGGGGCGGATGGCGCCCCGATGGGCAGGGCGCGCGGAGAGAACGCTAGGGGAAGGGCAGGGGCGTCAGATCGCCCCGGCGGCACGCAGGGCGTCGATGCGGGCCGCGTCGTAGCCCAGCTCGCCGAGCACCTCGGCGTTGTGCTGGCCCAGCTCCGGGCCGATCCAGTCCGCCGAGCCGGGCGTGTCCGAGAGCTTGGGCACGATGCCCGGCATGCGGAACGGCTGGCCGTCCGGCAGGCGGGCCTGCAGCAGCATCTCCCGGGCGAGGAACTGCGGGTCGCTGAACATGTCCTCGGCGGAGTAGATGCGGCTGGCCGGCACCTCGGCGCGGTTCAGCGTCTCCAGCACCTGCTCCAGCGGCAGTGCCGCCACCCAGCGGTCGATCACCCCGTAGAGCTCGTCGCGGCGCGCATCGCGGCCGTCGTTGCTGGCCAGTTGTGGGTCGTTGGCCAGGTCCTCGCGGCCGATAGCGAGCATGAAGCGCTTGAAGATCGCATCACCGTTGGCGCCGATCTGCACATGCCGGCCGTCCGCGCTGGTGTGGATGGAGGAGGGGGTGATGCCGGGCATGATGTTGCCGGTGCGTTCGCGGATGAAGCCGAATACGTCGAACTCCGGGACCATCGACTCCATCATCGCGAACACCGCCTCGTAGAGCGCCACGTCCACCACCTGGCCGAGCCCGCCGTTCACCTCCCGGTGTCGCAGGGCCATCAGCGCGCCGATCACCGCCCACAGCGCGGCGATGGAGTCGCCGATGGAGATGCCGGTGCGCACTGGCGGGCGGTCCTCGAAGCCGGTGATGTAGCGCAGCCCGCCCATGGACTCGCCCACCGCGCCGAAACCCGGCTGGTCCTTCATCGGCCCGGTCTGACCGAAGCCGGACAGGCGCACCATCACCAGCTTCGGGTTCAGCGCGTGGATTACCTCCCAGCTCAGCCCCAGTTTCTCCAGTACGCCGGGGCGGAAGTTCTCGATGAGGATGTCCGCCTCCGCCAGCAGGCGCTTGAGCACCTCCAGGCCCTCGGCGTGCTTGAGGTTGAGGGTGATGGACTTCTTGTTGCGCGCCTGCACGAACCACCACAGCGAAGTGCCTTCGTAGAGCTTGCGCCACTTGCGCAGCGGGTCGCCGCCGTCGGGCGACTCCACCTTGATCACCTCGGCACCGAACTCGGCGCACAGGCGGGAGGCGAAGGGGCCGGCGATCAGCGTGCCGAGTTCGATCACTTTCAGGCCGGCGAGGGGCTTGCGGGAGGTGTCCATGGTCGTCCGGGAGGGCAGTGGAAAAGGTCGCGCTAGCCTAGACGATCCCTTCGCCCCTGGCAGCCACCGGCGTAACGCGAACCCGGTCGCGCCCCGGGACATCCGTGCTGTCCCTGGCCGGCGTCGACAGGTCTAATCGGGGTCCGTCAATCGGGGGGAAATCGTCTCGTCTATTACATGTGAGTTGTTGCGAGATCACATGTGATGGTCTAGGCTCCGTCCCCATGCAGAAATCATCCGCCCACTACCAGCGACTTTTCCGCCAGCGCCTGCGTGACCAGGGGCTGGTCAAGAAAGAGGTCTGGATCCTCCCCGAGAACGCCCGCGCGCTGCTCGCGGTGGAGCGGACGCTGCGCCAGCCCCAGCCGGGGCCGGTTCACCTGGAACAGGAGAATGCGATGGAGATGCCGCAGATCTGGAACGCCCGCGCGCTGTGCGACGCCCTGGCCGCCACCGAGCTGTTCCGCCAGGGCGAGGCCCAGGTGGAGCTGATCGAAGGCGCCGAACCGAGCCTGCTGGTGACCATGCGCGAGTTCGGCGACCTGCCCCTGTTCCTCGCCGTGCAGGGTGAGCAGATCCTCGTCGAGTCGCTGCTCTGGCCGCAGTCCGAAGTCCGTGACGTGGCGCGCTTCAACGAAGAAATCCTGCTCAGCCGCCAGCTCTTTCCGCTATCCAGCATCGGTTTGGAGACGCGACCAGGCGGCGAGCGTTGCTACATCATGTTCGGCGCTTTGAGCGCCCGTTCGATCCTGTCCAACGTGCTGTTCGAGATCGAGACCCTGGCCAGCAACGTCATCCGCGCCACGGAAGCCTACGAAGGCTACCTGGCGCCCCAGGCCTGACCCCGGAGAAACCCATGAACGTATGGAGCAAGCTGATCGACGCCCTGCGCGGCGGCCTCGGCGAAGCCGGCGAGGCGCTGGTGGACAGCCAGGCCCTGCGCATCCTCGACCAGGAGATCCGCGACGCCGACCAGGCCCTGCGTCAGGCCCGCGAAGCCCTGGCCGGCGTCATGGCCCGGCAGAAGCTCGCCGACGAGCGCGCCGCCCAGTGCCAGGCCAAGGTCGACGAATACGAAGGCTATGCCCTCAAGGCCCTGGAAAGCGGCAACGAGGCCCTGGCCCGTGAAGTGGCAGAGAAGATCGCCGATCTGGAAACGCAGCGCCGGAGCGAGCGCGACCAGGCCGAAGGCTTCGGCACCCAGGTCGCCCAGCTGCGCAAGGCCGTGGCCCAGGCCGAGGCAAACATCCGCCACCTCAAGCAACAGGTGGACACGGTCAAGGCCACCGAAAGCGTGCAGCGTGCCCAGCAGGCCGTGGCCCAGCGCCAGGGCGATACCCACAGCCGCCTGGGCACCGCCCTGGACTCGCTGGAGCGCCTCAAGCGCCAGCAGGCCGAGCGTGCTGCGCGGCTGGAGGCGGCCGACGAACTGGCCAGCGCCGAGCGCGGCGACGACCTGGAGGCACGCCTGCGTGCCGCCGGCATCGCCACCGGCCCCAGCAGCGCCGACAGCGTCCTGGCGAGGCTCCGGGACCGGCGCTGATCCGCCCGACTGCGGCCCGCCCGCCCTGTTTCAAGGACTGGAAACGAACGATGGACCTCTTCCTGATCACCGCCCTCTCATTCCCCACCGTGGTGTTCAGCTTCCTGCTGCTCATCGCGGTCATCTACTGGACCGTGGTCGCCTTCGGCCTGCTGGAGGTGGACCTGCTGGACGTCGAGGCCGACTCCCTGCTCGAAGGCAACGGCAACGCCGAAGGACTCGCCGGCCTGCTGTCGAAGCTCAAGCTCAACGGCGTGCCGGTCACCCTGGTGCTGACCCTGCTGTTCTTCTTCGGCTGGTTCATCAGCTACTTCGTCGAACTCTGGCTGCTCGGTCAACTGCCCCTCGGCTGGCTGCGCTACCCGCTCGGGCTGGTGGTGATGATCGGCGCCCTGGTACTGGCCGTGCCCATCGCCGCCACCCTGTGCCGCCCCCTGCGCCCGCTGTTCCTCAAGGCCGAGGCCACCAGCACCCGCAGCGTCATCGGCCAGACGGCCGTGGTGCGCAGTGGCCGCGTCACCCACGAGCAGGGTGAGGCCGTGCTGGAGGACGGTGGCGCCGGGCTGATCCTCAAGGTCCGTGCCGACGAAGCCCTCGGGCTCAAACGCGGCGATCGCGTCGTGTTACTGGAATACCTGGAGGCGCAGCACGCCTATCGGGTCATCACCGAGGACGAATTCCGGGGCCTCTGACCCCCGGTGTGCCTCAGCATCAAAGGAGAATGATTGCAATGAACCTAGCCTCGCTGCTGCCCATCCTGATCGGCGCCGGTCTCGTCGTCCTCGTGGTCGTCGGGCTCCTGGCCCTGTTCAAGGCCTTCTACATCAAGGTCCCGCAGGGCACCGCACTGATCGTCAACGACATGTCCTCCACCCCCAAGGTGCACTTCACCGGCGCCCTGGTGTACCCGGTCATCCACCTCAAGGAGTTCATGCGCATCTCGCTGATCACCCTGGAAGTGGACCGCCGTGGCAAGGACGGCCTCATCTGCCGTGACAACATGCGCGCCGACATCACCGTCGCCTTTTACCTGCGCGTCAACGAAACCCAGCAGGACGTGCTCAAGGTGGCCAAGGCCATCGGCGTAGACCGCGCCTCCGACCGGGCAGCGGTGAACGAACTGTTCAACGCCAAGTTCTCCGAAGCGCTGAAGACCGTCGGCAAGCAGTTCGACTTCGTCGAGCTGTTCGAGAACCGCCAGGACTTCCGCGACCGCATCATCGAAGTGATTGGCAACGACCTGAACGGCTACGTGCTGGAAGACGTCGCCATCGACTACCTGGAACAGACCGCCAAGCACTCCCTCGACCCGAGCAACATCCTCGACGCCGAAGGCATTCGCAAGATCACCGAGCTGACCGCCAACCAGAACGTCATCACCAACGAACTGGAGCGCAACCAGGAACTGGCGATCCAGAAGAAGAACGTCGAGACCCGCGAAGCCGCCCTGGCCCTCGAACGCCAGCAGGCCGATGCCGAGGCCCGGCAGAAGCGCGAGATCGAAACCATCCGCGCCCGCGAGGAGGCCGAGACCGCCAAGGTCAAGGAAGAGGAGCGCCTCAAGGCCGAGCAGGCCCGTATCCAGGCCCAGCAGGAAATCGACATCCGCGTCGAGAACCACCAGCGCGAAGTGGAAGTGGCCCAGCAGAACCGCCAGCGCGCCGTGGTCATCGAAGTGGAGAAGGTCACCCGTGCCAAGGACCTGGAAGTGGTCGCCCGCGAGCGCGAAGTCGAGCTGCAGCGCATCGAAAAGGAAAAGGCGCTGGAAGAACAGCGCAAGAACATCGCCAACGTGATCCGCGAGCGCGTCGCCGTCGAGAAGACCGTCGCCCAGGAAGAAGAGCGCATCAAGGAAGTGCGTGAGGTCTCCGAGGCCGAGCGCGCCAAGCAGGTCATCGTGCTCCAGGCACAGGCCGAAGCCGAGCAGGAGCTGGTGCGCCAGGTCAAGCAGGCCGAAGCCGACGAAACCCGCTCCAAGCACAAGGCCGTCGAGATCAACAACCTCGCCCAGGCTGAACTGGAAGCCGCGGCCAAGCAGGCCGAAGCCAAGAAGCGCATGGCCGAAGGCATCGAGGCCGAGCGTGCCGCCCCCGGCCTGGCCGATGCCCGTGTGCTGGAAGCGACCGCCGCCGCGAAGGAGAAGGACGGCCTCGCCGATGCCCGCGTACGCGCCGAACAGTTGATTGCCGAAGCCCGTGGCGAGCAGGAGAAGGGCCTCGCCGAAGCCCGCATCCTCGAAGCCCAGGCCGCCGCCAAGGAGAAGGACGGTCTTGCCGAGGCCAAGGTGCTGGAAGAGAAGCTCGGTGCCCAGGCCCGTGGTGAAGAACAGCTCGGTGCCGCCAAGGCCAAGGCCACCCACGACCAGGGCAGCGCTGAAGCCGACATCCTGCTGCAGCGCCTGAGTGCCGAGGCCGAAGGCCTGGGCAAGAAGTTCAGCGCCCTCGACGCCCTCAGCGACAGCGCCCGCCAGCACGAAGAGTTCCGCATGCAGCTGGAGAAGAGCTTCGAGGAAGCCATGGCCGCCATCGCCGCCAACAAGGACATCGCCAAGGACCAGGCCGAAGTGCTCGCCACCGCCATGGCCCAGGCGAAGATCGAGATCGTCGGTGGCGAAGGCGACTTCTTCAACTCCTTCGCCAAATCGCTCTCCGTGGGCAAGGCCATCGAAGGCGTGGTGGGCAAGAGCCCCGTGGTACAGGACGTGCTCGCCCGCCTGCTCAACGGTCGCACCCCGGCCGTCGCAGCCAAGGCTGACGCCGTACCGGCGGCCGAAGCCTGATCGAGCGGGCCCCGGAACCCCCGGGGCCCTACACCGCGCACAGGGTCCGCCCCGCCTTGCGAAAGGGGCCGGGCCCGCCTACCCGCCAAGAGGAATCCCGCCATGGCCGAATCCCGTGATTACCTTGAGCTGTCCTTCCGCTCCATCCACTGCTTCGCCAACGACGGTCGTCTGGACGTGCACGAACTGGCCGCCCTGCTGGCCATCGCCGAGCGCGACGGCGTCATCGACGACAACGAGAAGCGCGTGCTGAAGAAGATCCTCGCCCACGTCAGGCCCGAGGAAGTCGACCCCACCCTGCGCGAGCAGATGGCCGAGGTCGCCCGCAAGATCGGCGCCTGAGCCCAGGCCCCGCGCCCCCGCGTACCCGGCCCCTCCACCCGAGGGGCCCTGTTCGCAGACCCAGCAGATTCAGGAAGAACATGATGTCGGATGTCACCGCCGCAACCCCCGCACAGGATGTATTGGACAAGGCCGTCGCCGAAGGCGGCGCCTACGAGGTGCTGCACAAGCGCCTGCAGGACCAGGGGCAGCGCCTGCGGCAGACCACCGACAGCCTCAACCAGCGCCGCCTCGAAGCCTTCGGCGACAGCCGCATGGACGTCATCGGTCGGGTACGCATCCGCACCGAGAACAACTGCATCGCCCGCGACATCGTCCAGGTCGGCGACTGCCTGCTGTTCGGCTACAACGTCTTCATCGGCCTGAGGAAGGAAACCGGCATCGCCGACGTCTTCTCCCTCTACCGCCTGGTGGAAGGGGAGGAGGGCCATGACGCCGAGCCGGTGCCGCTGGAAGGCACCTTCCTCGCCGCCCAGGGCTTCCTCAACGACTTCAACGAGCTCTACACCTACTACAAGAACACCCGCCTGCTGCAGTTGGCCATCCGCGACGGCAAGCTGCTGGCGAGCTTCCAGATCGGCGAGCGCATCACCGACATCCGCGTGTTCCGCTGGTCCCTCTCCAGCGACGGGCGCGACGTGCGCTACATCGACAACCGTGGCGAGCGCGACATCGCCCTGCCGTCGCCCTTCGACTTCGAATGGAAAAAGGCCACCCGCGAGATGGTGGTCCAGGGCCGCCACCCGCACCTGAACATCCTCGACACCGTGTTCGTCGAGACCATCGGCGGCGACCTCACCCTCAAGATCGAGAACAACACCGAGGACGGCCTCGGCATCTACCGCGAAGAGGTGCTGGACAAGACCCAGTCCCTCGACGACGCCCAGATCGAATTCGCCCGCCTCGGCAGCCTGGTGCTGCTCAAGGTGCTGCCCTACCGCGAGGAGCAGTGGCGCTACCTGGTCTACAACAGCCTGACACGCCAGGTGGAGCGCATCGACGCCATCGGCCAGGCCTGCGTCCAGCTACCCGAAGACCACGGCATCATCTTCCCCGGCGGCTGCTACCTGCAGAACGGCGAATACAAGACCTTCGACGCCTCCATGGCCGGCATGCGCTTCAAGCGCAGCGTGCGCTCGCCAAACGGCGAAGACGTGCAGTACATCTTCTACCACCCCGAGGAGGGCCGTTCGGTCCTGCTCACCTACAACCTCATCAGCCGCCAGTTGCAGAACCCGCTGTTCGGCCACGGCTACGCGCGCCTGGAAGACGGGCGCATGGTGATCTTCGCCGCCGAGGGCGACGAGCCGACCCGCATCCACCCCATGCAGATCTGGCAGACCCCGTTTTTCACCGAGGAGTACGCCGCTCGCCAGCCGGCCCGCAGCGGCTTCTTCGGGCGCATCGGCAACGCCGAGCTGGTGCGCGGCGTCTCCGACCTCTACGGCCTGTGCCGCGAGATCGAAACCCCCTCCGTCTCGGTGCAGCGCTACACCCAGCTGTGCCAGGGCACCCGCCGCCTGTTCGACGTCTACCACTGGCTCGGCAGCGACGAACTCGACGGGCTCGCCCCGCTGCTGCGGGAAGTGGCCGCCACCGCCGAACGGGTGCTGGACGAATACGAGAAGGTCGAAAGCATCCGCCGCCAGTCCGACCAGGCCATGGCCGGTGCCGAAGCGCAGCAGAAGGCCCTGCTCGGGCGCCTCCAGGCCGCCGGCTGGGAACAGGCCCAGGACTACGTCGACGCCCTCAACGGCATCACCGCCCAGCGCGGCCTGCTGCTGACCATCCGTGACTACCGCTACATCGACGTCGCCCGCATCGACGCCATGGAAGCCGAGCTGCAGGAGGCCCAGGCGCGCACCGCTGCCGCCACCGCCACCTTCCTCGCCAGCGACCAGGCCCTGCAGCCCTTCGTCATCCGCCTGGAAGCGCTGGACGTCGAGGCGCAGAAGGCCGAGACCGTCGCCCTCCTGGCCCCGCCGCTGGAGGCCCTGCAGGCCATGGCCGGCGACCTGGACATGCTGTCCAACCTGATGGGCTCGCTGCAGATCGACGACGCCACCCAGCGCACCCGCATCATCGAGTCCATCTCCGAGATCTACGCCCGCCTCAACCAGGCCAAGGCCCGCGCCGAGCAGCGCCGCAAGGCCCTCGGCTCCACCGAATCGGTGGCCCAGTTCGGTGCCCAGTTCAAGCTGTTCGGCCAGGGCATCGTCAACGCCCTGGCCCAGGCCCAGGACCCCGAACGCTGCGACGAGCAACTGTCGCGCCTGCTGGTGCAACTGGAGGAACTGGAAAGCCGCTTCGGCGACCACGAGCAGTTCCTCGGCGACATCCTCAGCAAGCGCGAGGAGCTGCTGGAAACCTTCGAGGCCCACAAGCAATCCCTGCTCGACGAGCGCCAGCGCAAGGCCCAGGGCCTGCAGGACGCCGCCCGGCGCATCCTCGACAGCCTCGGCCGGCGCACCGCCAGGTTCACCCAGGCCGAGGAGCTCAACGCCTTCTTCGCCGCCGACCCGCTGATCCTCAAGCTGCGCGAACTGGCCCAGCGCCTGCGCGAGCTCAACGACAGCGTCAAGGCCGACGACGTCGAGGCCCGCCTCAAGGGGGCCCGCGACCAGGCCGTGCGTGCCCTGCGCGACAAGAGCGAACTGTTCGAAGCCGGCGGCAACGTCATCAAGCTCGGCCCGCGCCACCGCTTCAGCGTCAACACCCAGGAACTGGACCTGACCCTGCTGCCCCGTGGCGACGGGCTCTACCTGCACCTCACCGGCACCGACTTCCTCGAACCCCTGCACGACCCCGAACTGGACGCCCTCAAGGCCTTCTGGCAGGTGGCGCTGGAGTCCGAGTCCGAGCGCCTCTATCGCGCCGAGTACCTGGCCGGCGAAGTGCTCGACGCCGCCGACGGCCAGCGCGAAGGCCTCAGCCTGGACGGCCTCAAGGCCCTGCTGGCGCAGCCCGAGGAACTGGCGCGGGTGGTGCGCGACTTCGCCGCCCCGCGCTACCGCGACGGCTACGAGAAGGGCATCCACGACCACGACGCCGCCGCCATCCTCCAGCACCTGCTGCCCCTGCGCGAAAGCGCCGGGCTGCTGCGCTTCGGCGCCGTGCCCCGAGCCTTCGCCACGCTGTTCTGGGATGCCGCGCGGCAGGGTGAGAGCGGCACCGCCTGGCCCGAGCGTGCCCGCACCAGCCGGCACATCCAGCAACTGTTCGGCCGCGCCGATGGCCTGCTGGCGCTGCGGGCCGAAGTGACCGACGCCCTGCAGGCCTTCCTCGCCGAGCACCCGCTACCGCTGCAGCCGGGCCAGGTCGCCGAGGCCGCCGAATACCTGGTGCAGGAGCTGGCCGCCGAGCGCATCGAATTCACCTTCAGCAAGTACGCCCGCCAGTTGTACGAAGGGCTCAAGCTGCGCCTGCAAGGCGCGCGCATGTGGGACGACTACCAGGCCGCCGTGGGTCGCCTTGACGGGCGCCCGGCGGCCCAGTGGGCGCTGGTCGGCCACTGGCTCGACGGCCTCTGCGGCGAAGAGGGCTTTGCCGGCCTCGCCGATTACCGCGCCGAAGCCGTCGCCCTGGCGTTGCTGCGCGCCGACTTCCCGCAGCGCTTCACCGAAGTGGACCTGCGCTTCAGCGTGAGCGGCCTGATGGGCGAGCACCCGCGCATCCAGGACCACAGCCTGGCGCTGGCGGTGGACGACTTCTTCGGCCGCCTGCGCGAGCACCGCGAGCACGTATTGCCTGGCCTGCGCCAGTACCAGGCGCTGCGCCAGGCACTGGTCACCCGCCAGCGCGAGGCCCTGCGCCTGGCCGAGTTCAAGCCGCGCCCGCTGACCTCCTTCGTGCGCAACAAACTGATCAACGACGTCTACCTCGGCATCATCGGCGACAACCTGGCCAAGCAGATGGGCACCGTCGGCGAGAACAAGCGCACCGACCTGATGGGCCTGTTGATGCTCATCTCGCCCCCCGGCTACGGCAAGACGACGCTGATGGAGTATGTCGCCCACCGCCTGGGGCTGATCTTCATGAAGATCAACGGCCCGGCCCTGGGCCATGAGGTGCGCTCCCTCGACCCGGCCCAGGCGCCCGACGCCACCTCGCGCCAGGAGCTGGAGAAGCTCAACCTGGCCCTGGAGATGGGCAACAACGTGATGCTCTACGTCGACGACATCCAGCACACCCACCCGGAATTCCTGCAGAAGTTCATCTCCCTCTGCGACGGCACCCGGCGCATCGAGGGCGTGTGGAAGGGCCGCACCAAGACCTACGACATGCGCGGCAAGAAGTTCTGCGTGGTGATGTCCGGCAACCCCTACACCGAGTCCGGCGAGGTGTTCAAGATCCCCGACATGCTCGCCAACCGCGCCGACATCTATAACCTCGGCGACACCCTGGGCGGCATGCAGGACGCCTTCGCCCTCAGCTACATCGAGAACGCCCTGACCTCCAACCCGGTGCTGGCACCCCTGGCCACCCGCGACATGGCCGACGTCTATCGCTTCGTCGCCAAGGCCGAGGGCAAGCCCTTCTCCGCCAACGAACTGAGCCACAGTTACAGCGGCGCCGAGATCAACGAGATCACCACCACCCTGCAACGCCTCATGCAGGTGCGCGACGTGGTGCTCAAGGTCAACCAGCAGTACATCGCCAGCGCCGCCCAGGCCGACACCTACCGCACCGAGCCGCCGTTCAAGCTGCAGGGCAGCTACCGCAACATGAACAAGATGGCGGAGAAGGTCTCGGCCGTGATGAACGACGCCGAACTGATGCAACTGCTGGCCGACCACTACCAGGGCGAATCCCAGTTGCTCACCACCGGCGCCGAGGAGAACCTGCTCAAGCTCGCCGAACTGCGCGGCAACCAGAGCGCCGAACAGGCCGAGCGCTGGGCCCGGATCAAGCGCGACTTCATGCGCAACAAATCCATGGGCGGCAGCGACAGCGACGTCGGCACCCGCGTGGTGGCC
Source organism: Pseudomonas sp. ENNP23 (assembly GCF_001728945.1). Lineage (NCBI taxonomy): Bacteria > Pseudomonadati > Pseudomonadota > Gammaproteobacteria > Pseudomonadales > Pseudomonadaceae > Pseudomonas > Pseudomonas sp. ENNP23. The sequence continues at coordinate 26,028 of NZ_LYSP01000002.1, read as the reverse complement.
CAGCTCAACGACCTGGTGGAGAGCGTGCGCGGGCTGGCCCACCGCGACGTCCCCGCCGCCGCCGCCGAGGTGCCATGGGAGACCCTGCTGGAGCGCCTGGAGACGCTGGTGCAACCGCCCGCCGCGCTCAAGGTGGACGTCACCGCCCCGGCTCAGGAAGGCGTGCGCGAAGTCCTGCTGAGCCTGGCCGATAGCCTGGAGAACAGCTTCATGCCGCTGATCCGCATCATGGACAAGAAGATCGACGTCGACCTGCGCACCCACCACCGCATCACCGACATCGCCAACCGCCTCAACGAACTGGGTGGCGCCCTGCCGACGCCCGGCACCGACGGCACGCCCACCTGACCCGGAGGTCGCCATGGATTTCGCAGGACTCGACCAGCAGCTGCGTGACAGCCTGCAGGACCTGAAACTGAGCAACGAGGAGCGCGACGAACTACGCGAACTGGGCAGCGAGCTGGGCCCGGATCAGGTGCGCTACCTGCGCAACCGCGCCTTCGACCTGGTGCGCGAGCTGTGCCGGGCCGACCCGGCCAACCTGCAGCCGGCGCTCAAGTGGCTGGAACAGGTGGTGCGCACCCTCGATCTGGCCAGTACCGTCGCCCCGACCCTGGCCAGTGCCCACTTCAGCCCCGGCGAGGAGTGCCGGCGCAAGATCCGCGAGCTGTGCCGCCAGGCCCGGCATAGCGTGGACATCTGCGTCTACACCATCTCCGACGACCAACTGAGCAGCGAGATCGTCGCCTGCCACGGGCGCGGTGTGCGTGTAAGGGTGATCAGCGACAACGAAAAACAGCACGACGAGGGCAGCGACATCCAGGCCCTGCGCCACGCCGGGGTCGACGTGCGCATCGACGACAGCCCCTTCCACATGCACCACAAGTTCGCCCTGTTCGACGGCCGTCTGCTGCTCAACGGCAGCTTCAACTGGACCCGCAGCGCCAGCACCAGCAACGAGGAGAACCTGCTGGTGATCGACAACGCCCACCTGGTGGCGCGCTACCTGGCGGAATTCGAGAGCCTTTGGGGTCGCTACGCCCCCCGCTGAAACGCCGCGCGTGACGCTGTCACATGCGGGGAGTAAAGTGCGACGCCGTTCGCATTACGGCTGACCACTCCTTTCCCGTGCGCCGCCTTCACCAGGCCGGTCGCCGGTTGCTCCCCGTCCCTGGACAGTGCAGATGGACCTTCACATCCCCACCCTGGTGCTGGTGGACGTCTACATTCTCGCCCTGCTCGGCATCCTCGCCGGGCGGGCCTGGCGTCGCGGCACCCCTGAGCCGACCCTCGGCTACCTGAGCCTGACCCTGCTGCTCGGCGCCTTCTGCACCGTGCTCGGCAGCCTGCGCGGCCTGGGCATCGACTGGGTGCCGATCATCATCGGCAACCTGCTGCTGCAACTCAGTTGCGCCGCCAGTTGGACCTCCATGCGGGTGTTCGCCGGTCGGCCCATTCATTTCGCCGGTTTCCTTGCCGGGCCGCTGCTGTGGCTGGCGCTTTGCGCCGTGCCGGCGTTCTACGCTTCGCTGCCGGCGCGGATCATGCTCAGTTGCGTGCTGATGATCACCTACACCGCGCTCGCCGCTTTCGAGCTGTGGCGCGCCCGGCGCAGCCTGCAGGTGTCCATCGCCCCGGCCATGGCGCTGCACCTGATGCACGTAGCGACCTACGGCGTGCGCCTGGTGGTGGATCGTGGTGAGCCGTTCCAGCGGCTGGCCAACGGGCAGGCCAGCCCCTTCTTTGCGATTCTGGTGTTCGAGACGCTGCTGTACGCCATCGGCGTCGCCTTCGTCACCCTGGCCATGGTCCGTGAGCGGGCCGAGCTGCAGTACAAGCACGCCGCCTACAGCGACCCGCTGACCGGCGTCGGCAACCGCCGCGCCTTCATGGACTCCGGCCAGGCCCTGCTGGAGCGTTGCGCACGGCGTGGGGAGGGCGTGATGCTGCTGCTCTGCGACCTGGACAACTTCAAACGCCTCAACGACTCCTTCGGCCACGCCAGCGGCGACGCCGCCCTGGTGGGCTTCACCCGCATCGCCGCCGCACGCATGCGCCGGCACGACGTGTTCGGGCGCATCGGTGGGGAAGAGTTCGCCTGCCTGCTGGCCGATGCCGATGGCGCCACCGCCATGCGGGTGGCCGAACGCATCCGCCACGAGTTCGCCGAGAGCTGCCCCGAGGCGCCGGGGCCACTCAGCGTCAGCATCGGCGTGACCGGCAGCGGCGAAGCGGGGTACGACTTGTCGCGGCTGCTGTCCCTGGCGGACAAGGCCCTCTACCGGGCCAAGGCCCAGGGGCGCAACCGCGTGGAGTGCTACCGCGAGGTCGTGGCCACGCCAAGCGGCGAGTCGGCGGCCTGAGCCGCCGGCCTCTATTGATGGGCGGCCTTCAGGCTGCCACTGGAAGGGGTTGGACCAGGCCGTTGTTCAGCGTCGCCATCAACTGCTGGTGCAGGGTGGCGGCCCGTTGCGGGTCGTCCGTCTGCAGCCGGTCGATGGCCTGGTGCAATTGGGCCAGGGGGTTCTCCTCCCGCATCAGGTTGGTCAGCGACAGGCTGGCGATGGCGTCCTCGAAGCGCCCGTGCCGGATGTGGTCCAGCAGCAGGGCTTCTTCCAGCCTGCGTTCGAGGCTCTGCATCGCCTGCAGTCGACCCTGCAAGGCCTGGGCCTTGGCGGTGTCGCCCAGGGCCAGGTAGGCCAGGCCGATGGCCTCCAGACTGGGGGTGAGGCCCTCTTCGTACTCCAGGGCTTCGGTCTGCTGCGGATCGTCCACATCGAGCAGGCAGGCCTCCACCCAATGCTGGGCGCGGGGCACTTCGCCCAGGTCGCGCAGCAGCGGGGCCTGCTCGGCCAGCTTGGTCACGCGGCCGTCCAGGTCCAGCGCGGCATTCAGTTGTTCGATCTCCTCCAGGTGCGTGCGCACCCCGTAGGCGTCGCGCTGGTGTACCGGCAGGGCGGCCTGCTGGCGCAGCCAGCCTTCCAGGGCGAACAGGCGCAGCCAGCCCCAGTTGTCCTCGCCACGGATCCGCTCCAGCTCGGCCAGCGCCTGGCGTCGCAGCTCGTCGGCCCAGGCCGGGTGCCGGCTGAGGTTGTGTTCCCACAGGGTGAGCAGCAGCCAGATGCGCTGGCCCGGCTCGTGGGCGCGGGAGTCCAGCAGGGCGTTGGCCTGGGCCAGGTCGCCCTGCTCGGCGTGCCAGTCCACCAGGCGCATCAGCAACTCGTCGTAGTGATGCACCGGCGCACAGTCCACCACCCGCAGCGCGGTATCCGGCTGCGCCGTGGCCAGGGCGTGGTCCATCAGCTCGGTGTGGGTGAAGTAGCCGGTCTGCTCGCCCAGGTCGGCCAGCAGTTCGAAGGCGGCCTCGGTCTGGCCACCCTCCATCAGCGCCAGCACGGCCTGGCCCTGTTCCTCCATCGGCAGTTGCCTGGCCAGCGCCAGGGCGCGGGGCACCTCGCCCAGTTCGGCTAGGCCAGTGAGCACCGTCTTCAGGTCCTGGGTGGGCAGGCTGGTGTCCGGCTCCGGGTGGGCCAGCAGCTCCCAGGCCCGCTCCAGGCTGCGCAGGGCCGCCTGGGGTTGCTGCAGGCGACGCTGCAGCCCGGCGAGGATGAGGTTCTGCGGGCCGGACAGACTCTGGCCGGTGCCCTGTTCCTGTTGCTGGGTGAGGGTGTCGAGCTGGGCTCGGGCCTGGGCGTCCTGGCCGCAGGCGAGCAGCAGCGGGATCTGCAGCAGCGGCGACTCCGGCAGCGGGCGCTCCAGGCGCTCCAGCAGGGACAGGGCCGCGTGCGGGTCCTGGGCCTCCAGGTAGTGTTCCAGCATGTTGTCCAGGGCGCTCTGCTGGTAGCCGTCGCGCAGTTCGGCCAGGGCGGCGAGGGCGGCCTGCTCCTCACCGGCACGCAGCAGCGCCGGGGCCACCTGGTGCAACGCCAACTGGCGAGCCTCGCCCTGCAGGCCCTGGGCCATCTCCAGCGCCAGGCGCGGCTCGAACAGGCTCAGCAGGGCCGTGCGGTTCACCTGGCCAGCCTCCTGCAGATAGGCTTCCAGGCTGCCGTCGTCGCGGTTGACGAAGTACAGCATGGCGGCGATGCCCACGATGACGACCAGGACAATGAGTAGTTCCATAGGCTTCCTTTTCCCGTGTTCCACACGCCCGGCCGGGCGCGGCGTCGGTCTTATAAAGGCCGTCGCCGGGCCTGGCAACCCGCGCCGCGCATACCTGGGACTGATTGCCCATTTCCGCTTCGCGGGCCGCTGTACGGGCCGGGCACGGGGGGCGCTTTCAAGGTAGACTTGCCGCCTTTTTTCGCCAACCAGGAAGCCCTTAATGGCCCTCCAAGCGACGCCTTACAAAGTCGAACTCAACCTCACCGACCTGGACCGTGGCGTCTACGAGACCCTGCGCTTCACCGTGGCCCGGCACCCCTCCGAGACGGAGGAGCGCCTGGCGGTCCGCCTGATCGCCTACGGCCTCTGGTACCACGAGCAACTGGCCTTCGGCCGTGGCCTGTCGGACGTGGACGAGCCGGCGCTGTGGGAGAAGAGCCTGGACGACCGCGTGCTGCACTGGATCGAAGTCGGCCAACCCGATGCCGAGCGCATCACCTGGTGCTCGCGCCGCTGTGAGCGCTTCAGCCTGCTGGCCTACGGCAGCCTGCGAGTGTGGCAGACCAAGGTGTTGGACAGCGTGCGCAACCTGAAGAACATCAACGTCGTCGCCGTCGGTCAGGAAGCTCTGGAAGAACTGGCCCGCGACCTGCCGCGCTCCATCGGCTGGACCCTGATGATCAGCGACGGTTCGCTGTTCATCACCGACGAGCGCGGCCAGCACGACGTGCCGCTGGAATGGCTGGCCGGCGAACGGGGTTGAGCATGTCCGCCGAGCCGCCGGCCTCGTGCTCAGGCCTGCCAGAAGCTCAGCAGTGAGTTGAACGACAGGCCCACGCCAATGGCCGTTGCGACGATCGCCAGGACGCCGAAGGCCAGCATCCAGCCCGGGTGCCGGTAGTCCTGGCCGACGATGGCCGGTTTCTTCGCCGCCCACAGGATGCAGCCGAGCGCCAGGGGCAGCACCAGTGCGTTGAGTGCGCCCGCCACCACCAGCACCTTCACCGGCTGCCCGACCAGGCAGTAGATCAGCGTGGAGCAGGCGATGAAGGCGATCACCATGCGCTGGTTGTGCGTGCGGATGCCGGGGTGCAGCGAATACATGAAACTGACGCTGGTGTAGGCCGCTCCGATGACCGACGACAGCGCCGCCGCCAACAGCACCACGCCGAACACCTTGTAGCCGATGGTTCCCATGACGTGGCCGAACACCGAAGCTGCGGGGTTGCCCGGGTCCAGTTTCAGGCCCTGGCTGACCACGCCGAGCGTGGCAAGGAACAGGCAGATGCGCACGATCCCGGTGGTCAGGATGCCGGCGACGGCCGCCCGGGTTACCGCGCCGACATGCTCGATGCCGGTGATGCCGGCTTCCACCAGACGATGGCCGCCTGAAAACGAGATGTAGCCGCCGACCGTGCCGCCAACCAGGGTGATGATCGGCAGCAGCAGGATCAGTGGATCGTCGGGCTGGACGCTGTGCAGCAGGGCGTCTTGCAGGGGCGGACTGGATTGCAGCATGGCGTAGCCGATCATCCCCAGCATCACCAGGCCGAAGAACTGCATCAGTCCGTCCATCACCTGCTTGGCGTTGCGCAGCAGGAAGAGGGCGATGATCGCGGCAGCGGCCAGCAGGGAACCGATGAGGGGGGGCGTTCCGAAGATGACGTTCATGGCCAGCCCGGCGCCAGCGATGTTGCCGATGTTGAAGGCGATGCCACCGAGCACGATCAGGGCCGAGATCAGATGGCCGGTGCCTGGCAGTACGCGGTTGGCGATGTCCTGGCCACGCAGGTTGGCGACGGTGATGACCCGCCAGATGTTGAGTTGGGCGCCGATGTCGATCAGCAGCGAGAGGACGATGGCGAAGGCGAAACTGGCCAGGTACTTCTCGGTGAACAGCGAGGTCTGGGTCAGGAAGGCAGGGCCGATGGATGAGGTCGCCATGATGAACACGGCGCCGCGAAGGACATGGCGCTGACTGCCGGAAGCATTCCCGGCGGAGGGCGGGGTCGATTGCATGGATTACCTTCTCGTTGTTGTTGTTCTGGAGGTGGGCAGGTCAGTGAAGCGCCCATCTGGTGGTTCAAGCCGCTCGGTCACCGCCGATCAGCAGGTTGGCCTGGGCATAGCCATTGGCCAGGCCAATGGCCGGGCCTTTGAAGTCACCCGTGCGAATCCGTTGGCGCAATTGCGCGGGTGGCAGGTCCGCGAGGCTCATGGCGTGGCCCTCGTGGGGCAGCGTTGCCATTCGGCCAGCAACTGGCGCTGCTGGCCCTGTGCTTCATAGAGGGCGATGGGGCGCAGGCGCACCTGGCTGCCGGGCAGGCATTGCGCCAGACGCGCCACTGCCAGCGGGGTCAGGGCGCCCAGGCGCGGGTAGCCGCCGATGGTCTGGCGGTCGTTGAGCAGGATGATGGGCTGGCCGTCGCTGGGCACCTGGATCGCCCCCAGCGGTACGCCCTCGGACACCATCGCCTGGTGCGCCCCAACGAGTGCCGGCCCAGTCAGGCGGACGCCCATGCGGTCGGCCCGCGCGTCCACCTGCCATTCATGGTTGAAGGCATCGAAGAGGCTCTGACCGCTGAAGTCGCCGATCTGGGCGCCGAGTACCACGTCCAGGCGCGGCGTCCCGTCGAGCGAGGGAATCCGCACCGATGGCATGGAGCGTCGGCACGCTGGCGCTGCTCGCCAATGCAGGGTGTCACCGGGGGCCAAGGGGCGACCGTCACCCCGCAGGCCACCGAGGCCCTCGCGAGCCACGGTGGCGCAGCTACCGAGAACCGTTTCGACGGCGAAGCCGCCGGACGCCGCCAGGTAGGCCCTGACCCCCTGGCGTGGCTGGGCGAAGCGCAGGCGTTGCCCCTTGGCGATGCAAAAGCTCCGCCACGGCATCAGGGGCTCGCCATCGAGGCTGGCCCCCAGGTCTGCGCCGGCCAGTGCCAGGCAGCCATCCTGCTGGGCGAGCAGGGCGAAGTTGCCCAGCACGATTTCGATCACCGGTGCTGCCAGTTCGTTGCCCAGCAGCCAATTGGCCCAGTAGTGGGAGTACCAGTCGGCACTGCCGCCCTGGGTCACGCCGAGGTGCCGCACGCCGAAGCGCCCGCTGTCCTGCAGCGTGGCAAGGGCTCCACAACGCTCTATCAACAGGCTCATGGGGTGACCTCGAACGGGCTGTCGTCGCCGCCCAGACGTATGAACTCGTCCCGCTCGACCGGTACGAAACGCACCCGGTCGCCTGGGCGCAAGAGGCTGTAGCCTTCCAGTCGGCGGTCGAACAGCAGGGCCGGGCTACGCCCTATCAGGTTCCAGCCGCCGGGGGACTCCACCGGATAGATGGCGGTCTGTCGGTCGGCGATGCCCAGGCTACCGGCGGCGACACGCTGGCGCGGCGTCTCCAGGCGTGGGCTGGCCAGGCAGGCGTCGACCAGCCCCATGAAGGCGAAGCCCGGCGCGAACCCCAGGGCGAACACCGGGTAGGTGCGGGCGCTATGGCGTGCGATCACACCACTGATACCCAGCCCGCTGCGCTCCGCGATTCGCGTCAGTTCGGGGCCGACACTGGGGTGATACCAGACCGGCACTTGCTGTTCGCGCCCCCTCGCCTCGGCCATCGGGTGCACGTCCTCGAACGCCTGGGCGATGCGTTCGCGGGCCTGCCGGTCATCCAGTTGCACAAGGTCGTATTGCAGCAACAGCGTGGTGTAGGAGGGCACCAGGTCCACCAGGGCGGCGCCGAACGTCTCGCGCAGGCGCGCGGTTGCCGCCAGCAACCAGGGCATGTTGCCTTCATCGATCCGCTCGAACAGCCGCAGGATCAGGCTGTCGACACCGGCCACTTCGATGCGTGGCGTCATGCTTCCAGGTTCCGCAATGCCTCGCGGATGCGCTGTACGGCGGCCACCGAGCCGGCATTGTCGCCATGCACGCACAGGGTGTCGGCGCGCAGGTAAAGGGCGCTGCCGTCGCTGGCGCGCAACGCTTCGCCGCGCGCCAGGGCCAGCGCCTGTGCCACCACGCGATCGGCATCCTCATGCACCGCATCCGGCTGGCTGCGTGACAGCAGCCGCCCGTCGGCGTCGTAGGCGCGGTCGGCGAATGCTTCGAGCCACAGTTGCAGGCCCATTTCGTCGGCCATGGTCTGCGCCGCCCGGTCATCGCGCGTGGCCATCAGCATCAGCGGCAGGCTGGCGTCGTAGGCGACGACGGCGCGCATCACTGCACGCAGTTTGGCCGGCTCCCGCATCATGTCGTTGTACAGCGCGCCGTGGGGCTTCACATAGCTGACCCACGTGCCCTGGGCACGGCAGATGCCATCCAGCGCTCCGATCTGGTACAGCAACATCGCTTCGATCTCGTCGGGGCTGCAGGCCATCGAGCGGCGCCCGAACCCGGCCAGGTCCGGGTAGGCGGGATGAGCACCGATGCGCACGTCGTGCTTCACGGCCAGCGCGACAGTTCGGCGCATGGTGAGCGGCTCCGAGGCGTGAAAGCCGCAGGCGATGTTGGCGCAGTCGATATGGGGCATCACTTCGGCGTCAAGGCCCATGGTCCAGGCGCCATAGCTTTCGCCGATGTCACAGTTCAGGAGTAGGCGGCTCATCGGGTTCCTCTGGTTGTCTTCACATGGCCCGACAGGTCGGGTGGGAATCTCGCCGGCATTACGATGATAAAACGCAGATAAAATATCAATATATTTTTATTGTTTCGCCGGCGCGCCATTCCGACGCGACGTCACCTTTGCTGTATGCTTGCCCACCCAATTCACCCGCGGCCAGGCGGGCACCTCTAAAGACGACCTGCGTTGTCATTGCGGCGTTGAAAACAGGCTCATGCACGAGTCCGGTCAAATGCTCACTTACCCTGCGTAACTGCGCTTTTTCGCCTGTTTCTGCCTTGCACTGACGGCCTCGCCGACGTTTCAGAGGCACCCAAGTGGCCGTCCGCAGCCATGGATCGCAAGATGGTCGACGCCAAATCCGTCCGCTCTCAACGCTCCTCCATCGTGGCCTCGGCCCACCTGGCCGAGCAGTCCGAAGAGCTCTCCGAACTCGAGTACGCCATCATCATTTCCAGCAACGCGTTCTCACGCTGGATGGGACGTTGCATGCGCGCTGCCGGCGAACTGGAGATGAGTGCCCTGGATGTGATGGTGCTGCACAGCCTCACCAGTCGAGACCGCGCAAAGCGCCAGGCGGATATCTGCCTGCTGCTGAATATCGAAGACACCCACACGGTGACCTACGCCCTGAAGAAGCTGGCCAGGCTGGCACTGGTCGAGGGCGAGAAGCAGGGCAAGGAAGTGTTCTACCGCACCACCGAGAAGGGGCGGGCCCTTTGCAAGGAGTACGCCGAGATTCGGCGTGAATGCCTGATCGCCTCGTTCGAGAACCTCAACATCGATCCTGAGGAGATCCACCGCCTGGCCGGCATGCTGCGAGCGCTTTCCGGTCTCTACGACCAGGCCGCCCGTGCCGCCACTTCCCTCTGACCCGATGGCCGCCCACCTCGCAAGCCTCTGCTGAACACTGGACTCCCATGCGCATCGAGCCCCGCCCCCTGCCCACCACACTGCCCGACCTGGGCAACCTGCCGCCCCTGCTGACCCGCCTCTACGCCGCCCGTGGCGTGAGCTGCGCGGAGGAGCTGGACAAGGGCTTGGCGCGGCTCATCCCCTACGCCCAGATGAAGGGCATCGACGCCGCGGTGACGCTGCTGGTGGAGGCCCTGGAGCAACGCCAGCGTATCCTCTTCGTCGGTGACTTCGACGCCGACGGCGCCACCGCCAGTTGTGTCGGCGTGCTCGGCCTGCGCATGCTCGGCGCCGCCCACGTCGACTACCTGGTGCCCAACCGCTTCGAGTACGGCTACGGGCTGACCCCGGAGATCGTCGCCGTCGCCCTGCAGCGCGAGCCGCAGCTGCTGGTGACCGTGGACAACGGCATCTCCAGTGTCGACGGCGTGGCCGCCGCCAAGGCCGCCGGGCTCAAGGTGCTGGTCACCGACCACCACCTGCCGGGCCCGGAACTGCCGGCGGCGGACGCCATCGTCAACCCCAACCAGCCGGGCTGCGAGTTCCCCAGCAAGTCCATGGCCGGGGTCGGGGTGATCTTCTACGTGCTGCTGGCCCTGCGTGCGCGCCTGCGCGAGCTGGACTGGTTCGCCCGGCGCGGCATGGCCGAGCCTAACCTCGCCGAGCTGCTGGACCTGGTGGCCCTGGGCAGCGTCGCCGACGTGGTGCCGCTGGATGCCAACAACCGCATCCTGGTGCACCAGGGCCTGGCGCGCATCCGCGCCGGCCGTGCCCGTCCCGGCCTCAAGGCACTGCTGGAGGTGGCCGGCCGCCCGGCGGCGCGCATCACCTCCACCGACCTCGGCTTCATCCTCGGCCCGCGCCTCAACGCCGCCGGCCGCCTGGATGACATGAGCCTGGGCATCGAATGCCTGCTCTGCGAGGACCAGGCCCTGGCCCAGGACATGGCCGTGGAGCTGGACCAGCTCAACCAGGACCGCAAGCAGATCGAGCAGGGCATGCAGCGCGAGGCCCTGGCCCAGCTCAAGGACCTGCCCCTGGAAGACCTGCCGTTCGGCCTTTGCCTGTTCGAGCCGGACTGGCACCAGGGCGTCATCGGCATCCTCGCCTCGCGCCTCAAGGAGCGTTACCACCGCCCGACCATCGCCTTCGCCGATGCCGGCGACGGCCTGCTCAAGGGCTCGGCGCGCTCGGTGCCGGGGTTCCACATCCGCGATGCGCTGGACGCCGTCGCCGCCCGCCATCCGGGGCTGATCAGCAAGTTCGGCGGCCATGCCATGGCCGCCGGCCTGTCGCTGCCGGTGGAGCATTTCGGCGCCTTCGCCAGCGCCTTCGACGCCGAGGTGCGCCGCCAGCTCACCGAGGACGACCTCACCGGTCGCCTGCTCTCCGATGGCCAGCTCAGCCTGCAGGAATTCCACCTCGAACTGGCCCGCGCCCTGCGCCAGGCCGGTCCCTGGGGCCAGCACTTCCCCGAGCCGCTGTTCCACGGCGTGTTCCAGATCGCCCAGCAGCGCCTGGTGGGCGAGCGCCACCTGAAGCTGGTGCTCAAGAGCGAGTGCGGCTCGCTGCAGTTGGACGGCATCGCCTTCAACATCGACCGCGACGTCTGGCCGAACCCCACCGTGCGCTGGGCCGAGCTGGCCTACCGCCTGGACGTGAACGAGTTTCGCGGGCAGGAGAGCGTGCAACTGATGGTGGTGCACATCGCTCCGCGCTAGCACCCTGTTCCCGCCCGCGCGCTCAGCGCGGGCGGATCGCCTCGGGCTCCACTTCCGCCGTGTGCCCGGGGCCCAGTTCCAGCAGGACGTGGAACGCCCCGGTCGGGCGTTCGAAGGTGAAGCTGGAGTCCTCGCCCAGGGTGCCGTGGATGAGCACCTGCCCGTCATCGTCGAGCACGTCCAGGGTCGCCCCCGGCGTGGCGGTGCCGTCCGAGAGACCGCCCACGCAGCGCACCTGCGTGGCGTCCAGGGCCTGGCATTGGCAATAGATCCCGTGGCCCCAGGCGTTGCCGCCGGCCAGCAGGAGCAGGGCACCGAGCCAGCGCTTCATCGGCCACCTCCGCGTTTGCCGAGCCAGGCCACCACGTCGGGGGAGGCCTGGGCGAGGGGCAGGGCGGCCTGGTGCACCGAGCCATCCCAGCCTTCCACCGTCAGCCACAGCTCGGCATCCGCCGGGGCGTCCTCCGGGATGCGCACTTCCGCCAGGCGCCGGTAGGGGCTGCCCGAGGCGAGGGCGCCGGCCGCGCGCAGGTAGCGCGGCTTGCCCACCCGCAGGTAGGCCGCCTTGATCGCGGCGTCGCACTCGCGGCAGAACGCCAGGCTGAAGTCCTTCATGTAGCCGGCCTTGCCTTCACGCACCGGCTCGCCCCGTTCCCATTCCGCCAGGCGCACGCGCCAGGGGCCGACCGCCAGCTCGCCGATGGGGCGCTCGCCCAGGCCCTGGAGGCCGCGCTCCAGGCTGGCCTCGTGGAAGTAGGCGGGCATGTAGCCGAGGGGGATGAGCACCAGCAGGGCACTCAGGTGGAAGCGCCAGCGCAGCCAGAGGCGGGCAGGGCGGGAGCGGACGGGGGCGGTCATTCGGTCACCTCGGTGGCGGGGCGCGGGGCGGGCCGTGGGCGGGGCGGGCGTTTCATCGCCTTGGCGGTGGCCAGCACGGTGCGTTTGCTCCAGATCAGCAGGCCGCTGAGCACCATCATCGTCAGCAGCAGGCCGAACACGAACCACACCAGCTTGACCCAGATGCCGCCGAAATCGCCGGTGTGCAGCGGGCGCATGGACTCGGTGACGAACTCCAGGGCGTTGCGGTCGCCGAGCAGGTGCGAGCCCAGCAGGGTGCCGTCGTAGGGGTTCACCTCGGCGGTCTGGAACATCAGCGGGTACCAGCCCCGACCGCCCACCTCCAGCGGGGTGAAGGCGTCCGCCGGGAAGGTCACGAAGCTCACGTCGAAGCCGGGGATGGTGCGTGTCGCCACCTCCACCGCCTGGTCCACGCCGATGCGCGGCACCGGCTGGCCGGGCTCGGGGCGCGGCAGTGCCTCGCGGGCGATCAGCGTGGGCGGGCCTTCGCTGGAGATGGAGATGTGGTTGTCGTAGAGCACCGCGCGGATCAGGAACCAGGTGCCGGTGACGGCGATCACCGCGATGAACCAGATGGACCAGATGCCCACCAGGCGGTGGAAGTCGCCCCAGAAGATCCGCGCGCCCTGGCGGATGCGCAGGGTCGGCCGCAGGAAGCCGCGCCAGAAGCGCTTGTACACCACCAGCCCGGTGACCAGCGAGGCGAGCATCGGCAGGGCCAGCAGCGACACCAGGTACCAGCCCCAGCTGTAGCCGTTGGTGAAGGGCACCAGCCACCAGCCGTGCAGGGCGCGGGTGAACTGGCGGAAGTCGAACAGCGGGCTGCTGCCCTGGATCACCCCGGTGTACGGGTTGACGTAGAGCGTAGCGGTGCGGGTGTCGGGGTAGCTGACCGCCGCCGTGAGGGCGAAGTGGTCTTCCTCCGGCTTGGCCAGCCATTCGATGGCGGCATCCGGCTGCTGGCGGGCGATGGCGGCGACGACCTGGTCGAAGCCGAGGGGCTGGGCGTCATCGGCGGGGCGGGTGGCGCGCACGTCGGGGTTGGCCAGCCAGATGATCTCCTCACTGAGCACCGCCAGGGTTCCGGTGGCGCAGACGAGGAAGACGAAGAACCAGATCGGCAGGGCCAGCCAGCTGTGGACCAGGAACCAGGTTCGCGAGCGGGACTTCTTGGACATGGCGGGGCGCGGTCCTGACTGTTCGGGGCGATGAAAAAGACCGCCCGCCAGGGTGGCGGGCGGCGGATCGACCAAAGGGGCGCTCGGCACCGGCCCGCCCCGGCAAGGGCGCGGCAGATGCATGGAGAGGAGTGCCTAACAGTAAGGACGGATGAGCGCGGAAAAACCGACAGGGTCAGGTGAAAGAAAATGTTTCCGCGCCGGCCGGGCTCAGCCCATGTGGGAGCTGGAGCGGCGCACGAACTTGATGGAGTGCTTCAGGGTGGGCTTGCGGGTGACGCTGATGGCGCGGCGGGTCACCGTGTCGATGGTGATGTTCCAGAAGCCGGTGCTGGGCACCGTGATGCGCGCCGGGAAGCGGTCGAAGGCGCCGCCGTGGTAGGTGTGGCGGCCGCCGTTCTTGAAGCTGCGGAAGTTGGCATCGCTCATCAGGCGGATGTTGCAGACCTGCGAGCACTCGATGACGACCAGGTCGCCTTCGTTGAGGTGTTCGCGTTGATGGATGAACTTCATGGCAAGGCTCCGGAGCAGGGGTGACGCGGGGGCGCAACGATAGCACGGCCGGCCCGCGTCCCGCTGCCCCGGGCGCGGCGTGCGCGACGGAATGCGGGGCCTGCATGGGGCGAGTGGCCGGTGCCATGAGGCATGATCCTCTGCTCCTGTGCTCACATACGGGCCCTACCCCTGCTGTGTCGCGATAGTTTGCAGAATCCGCAACTGAGTATTTGTCCTGTCCGATGTATCCCGAGCAACCGCTTGGCTAGAGTCCGGCGCACAACCATTACAACAACGCCGAGCACCGCCATGCCTGACGCCTCGTTCGCCCTGCGCCCCGTCCCCTCGTCCTGATCCGCGCCTGTCGCTGCGCCTTCAACTTCCCTGCCCGACGAGGACTTCCCATGACTCAACACCGCGACGCGCGCCCGATGATCGAGGTGCGCTCCATCGACTACGTGCCCCGCCACGAACGCCACGGCAAGGTGTGGCACCAGGGGCCGTTCTGGTTCACCGGCAACTTCGTGCTCACCACCCTGGTCACTGGCTTCACCGGGCCGGCCCTGGGGCTGGGGGCGCTGGGTTCGATCCTGGCGATCCTCATCGGCGTGTGCATCGGCACCTTCTTCATGGCCTTCCACGCCAATCAGGGGCCGCGCATGGGCCTGCCGCAGATGATCCAGTCGCGCCCGCAGTTCGGCGTGCGCGGCGCGGTGGTGCCGTTCCTCGCCGTGGTGTTCGTGTACATCGGCTTCAACGTGTTCAACGTCATCCTCGCCACCGACGCTATCAACACCGTGCTGCCCGGCGCGCGCACCCCCTGGTACGTGCTGCTGGTGGGGCTGGCGGTGCTGCTGGCCATCGTCGGCCATGACCTGCTGCACGCCGTGCAGCGCTGGCTGACCTGGCTGATGATCGCGGTGTTCGGTGCCCTGACCCTGTTCGCCGTGACCCGGCTCAGCGCTGATGCCGCGTTGCAGGGCAGCGGCTTCAGTTGGAGCGCCTTCCTCGTGCAGCTCTCGGCGGCCGCCGGCTACCAGATCAGCTACTCGGTGTACGTCTCCGACTACTCGCGCTACCTGCCGGAGGAAACCCCCGCCGGCAAGGTCATCTTCTGGACCTACCTGGGGGCCGGTGCCTCGGCACTGTGGCTGATGTCCCTCGGCGCCTTCCTCGCCTCGGCCCTGCCGGCGCCGGACGCCATCGGCAGCGTGCGCGAGCTGGGCAACCAACTGCACGACGGCTTCGGCACCCTCATCGTGCTGGTGGCGGTGCCCTCGCTGGTGGGCATCATGGCGGTCAACTGCTACGGCGCCATGCTCACCGGGCTCAGCGCGCTGGATGCCTTCTCCCGCGTGCGCCCGACCCTCGGCGTGCGAGTGGCCGGCATCAGCATGGTGGCGCTGGTGATCCTGCTGGTGGCACGGATGATCCCGGAGAGCTACCTGGGCAGCTTCAACACCTTCGTGCTGCTGATGCTCTACTTCCTCGTGCCGTGGACGGCGGTGAACCTGGTGGACTTCTACCTGGTGCGCAAGGGCCGCTACGCCATCGCCGAGATCTTCAACCCCGAGGGCGTCTACCGCGGCTGGTCGCGCCCCGGCCTGGTGGCCTACGGCCTGGGCCTGCTGGCCATGGTGCCGTTCATGTCCCTGAACTTCTGGAGCGGCCCCTTCGCCACCGCCCTGGGCGGTGCCGACATCGCCTTCGCCATCGGCCTGCCGGTGGCCGGCCTGGCCTACTGGCTGCAATGCCGCCACCAGGACCGCAGCGAGGAAGAACGCCTCGCCGCCCTCGACCCGCAACGTCTGGAGGACCCCTGCCCATGAACACCCGCCCCGTCGCCCCGGTGAAGGTCGCCTGCTGCCAGGTGGCGCCGCGCATCGGCGAACTGGCCCACAACCGCGCCCTGGCCGAGGGCGCCATCCGCCGTGCGGCCCTGGAGGGCGCACACATCATCGTCCTGCCGGAGCTGGTGCAGAGCGGCTACCTGTTCCGCGACAAGGCCGAGGCCCTGGCGCTTTCCGAGCCCCTGGAGGGCCCGGCGGTCAGCCACTGGCAGGCCCTGGCGCGGGAGCTGGGGGTGGTCATCGCTGCCGGCTTCTGCGAGCGCCGTGACGACGGCGAGCTGGCCAACAGCGCCGTGCTGGTGGACCCGGACGGCCTGCGCGCGCATTACCGCAAGGCCCACCTGTGGGATGCCGAGAAGGCCCTGTTCATCCCCGGCGACGCGCCGCCGCCGGTGGTGGACACCGTCCACGGCCGCCTGGGGCTGATGATCTGCTACGACCTGGAGTTCCCCGAATGGGTGCGCCTGCCGGCCCTGGCCGGCGCCCAGTTGCTCTGTGCCCCGGTGAACTGGCCCCTGGGCCCGCGTCCCCAGGGCGAACGCCCGGCGGAAGTGGTGCGGGTGCAGGCCAACGCCGCAGTGAACCGCATGTTCATCGCCGCCTGCGACCGCCATGGCCACGAACGCGGGCAGGACTGGGTGCAGGGCTCGGTGATCGTCGATGCCGACGGCTTTCCCCTGGCCGGCCCGGTGGAGGGCGGCGAGCGCCTGCTGCTGGCGACCCTCGACCTGGCCCAGGCCGACGACAAGCGCATCAGCAGCCGCAACGACGTCCACGGCGACCGCCGCCCAGCGCTCTACCAGGCCCTCTGAGGGGCCTGCCTCCCTTTCTGCGTAAAACGTGAAACAGGCACGCCAGGGCCTGTGAAGCAGTCGTCACTGTGACGGAGTGCATACCCTTCGGTGAGCGATGGGTTCAGACTACAGGCCCCCGTTTCACAACGGCGACAAGGGTGCCGAGGGTGGCTTCGCTGCGCGACGCCAGGCATCCGGTCCGTCATCACAAACACAATAAAGGGGCGACCGGTCACAGCGCCGTGCCCCGCGAACCAACAGCAAAAGAGGGAGTTTTCCATGGTTGTTGCGGTAAGACGCGCCCTGGGCCTGGCGCTGGCAGTCACCTGCCTGCCGGCCTCGGCGGATTTCGTCACGGTCATCACCTTCGGCGGTGCCAACAAGGACGTGCAGAAGGAAGCCTTCTTCAAGCCGTTCAAGGCCAGCACCGGCGACGCCGTGGTCCACGGCTCGTACAACGGCGATCTCGACAAGCTCAAGCACATGATCGACATCAGCCACGTGACCTGGGACGTGGTGGAGGTGGAAGCCCCCGAATTGGCACGCGGCTGTGAAGAGGGCCTGTTCGAGAAGATCGACCCGGCCCTGGTGGGCAACCCCAGCGACTTCGTTCCCGGCACCCTGCAACCCTGCGGCGTGGGCATCTTCGTCTGGTCCACCGTGCTCGCCTACGACGCCGCCCGCATCAAGGACGCCCCGCGCGGCTGGGCCGACTTCTGGGACCTGCGCAAGTACCCCGGCAAGCGCGGCCTGCGCCATGGCGCCAAGTACAACCTGGAATTCGCCCTGATGGCCGACGGCGTCGCGCCGAACGAGGTCTACCAGGTGCTCGACACCCCCGCCGGTGTCGACCGCGCCTTCCGCAAGCTCGACGAGATCAAGTCCAGCGTCGTCTGGTGGAAGTCCGGCGCCGAGCCGGTGCGTGCCCTGCAGGACGGCAAGGTGGCCATGAGCTCCGCCTACAACGGCCGCATCGCCACCGCCCAGAAGGAGACCCGCAGCCTGGCCATGGCCTGGAACGGCAACATCTACGACTTCGACTACTGGGCCCTGCCCAAGGGCTCGTGGAAAGGCGAGCTGGCGAAGAAGTTCGTCCACTTCGTCAGCCAGCCGGACCAGCAGAAGGCCTTCGCCGAAGGCATCTCCTACAGCCCGGTGAACAACAAGGCGATCGCCATGATCAACCCGGCCATCGCCGCCACCCTGCCCACCGCCCCGCAGAACATCAGCGATGCCCTGCCGATGAACGTCACGTTCTGGGCGGCCCATGCCGACCTCGAAGCGCGTTTCGAGAACTGGGTGAAGAACTGACCCCGCCCCACCATGAAGCGGCCGTCCAGGCCGCTTCGTTTTTCCGGCAGCGTCTTCCGCTGCGGTCGACGTCGGGCCCGCGCCTCTGGCACGCTGCGCCAGCCCCGGTACCGCGTTGCCGGGCAGCCGCCTGACAGGGAGCGAAGCGATGGCAGTGGATATCGAATGCGTGGTGGTGGGGGCCGGCGTGGTCGGCCTGGCCGTGGCCCGCGCACTGGCCCAGGCAGGGCGCGAAGTGGTGATCGTCGAAGCGGCCGACGCCATCGGCACCGGCATCAGCTCGCGCAATTCCGAAGTGATCCACGCCGGCATCTACTACCCGCCAGGCAGCCTCAAGGCGCGCCTGTGCGTCGACGGCCGCCATCGGCTCCTGGCCTTCTGCCGCAGCCACGGTGTGGCGGTGCAACCGCTCGGCAAGCTGATCGTCGCCACCGATGATGCCCAGGTGGCGCCGCTCCAGGCCCTGCTGGCGCGGGGGCTGGCCAACGGCGTGGATGACCTGCGCCTGCTGAGCCGCGACCAGGCCCTGGCGCTGGAACCCGACCTGCACTGCGTGGCCGCGCTGCATTCACCGTCCACCGGCATCGTCGATTCCCACGGCCTGATGCTGGCGCTGCTCGGCGACGCCGAGGCCGCCGGCGCCGCCCTGGCCCTGGGTTCGCCGCTGCTGTCGGCGCAGGTGCAGGGCGACGGCTTCCGGCTGACGGTGGGCGGCGACAGCCCGACCACCCTCGGTTGCCGCCTGCTGGTCAACGCCGCCGGCCTCGGCGCCCCAGGCCTGGCCGGCCGCATCGACGGGCTGCCGGCCGCCCATGTCCCGCGTGGCTACCTGTGCAAGGGCCATTACTTCAGCCTTGCCGGACGGGCGCCGTTCAGCCGCCTGGTCTACCCCGCGCCGGAAGCCGCCGGCCTGGGCGTACACATGACCCTCGACCTGGGCGGCCAGGCCCGCTTCGGTCCCGACGTGCAATGGACGGACACCGAGGACTACCGGGTCGACCCACGTCGCGCCGACGGCTTCTACGCCGCCATCCGCCGCTACTGGCCGGGCCTGCCCGACGGCGCGTTGCAGCCGGACTACGCCGGCATCCGCCCGAAGATCAGCCGCCCCGACGAGCCCGCAGCGGACTTCCGCATCAGCGGCCCCGAGGACCACGGCATCCCCGGCCTGGTGAACCTGTTCGGCATCGAATCTCCCGGCCTCACCTCCAGCCTGGCTATCGCCGACGTGGTGCGGCAGGCGTTGGCGCGTTAGGGGCGAGGTGCTGCCCGTAGCCCGGACTTCAGTCCGGGGATGTCCTGCACCATTTCCCTGGGCTGAAGCCCAGGCACGGGGGCGAGTGCTGCCTGTAGCCCGGACTTCAGTCCGGGGATGCCCCGCACCATTTCCCTGGGCTGAAGCCCAGGCTACGGGGGCGAGTGCTGCCTGTAGCCCGGACTTCAGTCCGGGAGTGCCCCACACCGTTTTCCCTGGGCTGAAGCCCAGGCTACGGGGGCGAGTGCTGCCTGTAGCCCGGACTTCAGTCCGGGGATGCCCCACACCATTTCCCTGGGCTGAAGCCCAGGCTGCGAATTGCCGTCGGGCCATCACATTGCTGAAACCTTGCCGCCGAGGTGTTGCCTGATTCTGGGAGGCGGCGATGAGCAGGCGCTTATCTGGATGCGCCAAGGCGTGGGTTCGATCTTGCATTTTGCAAGGCGATCAACGTGCCATCGTGCAGGCTGCATATATCAAACTGCCTTCATCGCAAATAAATTACTTTTAAATCAAATAGATAGATTTGACGTTCGGCTGGCATGTGCCCTGCAAATGCCTGGGTCAAAAAGCCCAATCCACTGACAGGGAGCCGAACAATGCAGATCGCCATCAAGGAATTCTTCGACGCTTTTCCCGGTTACGAAGTGTCCATCCGCCCGCGTCCGGACGGCATGTTGCTGCTGACCCTGGGCAAGGACGGCGATGAGCCGTTGCGCAAGGCCATCCCGAGCGATGCGGTGTTCTGCACCGAGCGGGTGCGCAGGGTGATCCGTGAGATGCAGCGGGAAATGAAGCTGGCCTCCGGCGAAGTGACCTGGAAGGGCGAGGGCGACACCTGGCTCGACCGCGAGCTGCCCACCTTCAGCGGTGGCCCGATCCACATCACCGCCGCCAAGACCCTGGTCGAACGCCGCCGCCTGGAACTGCTCAACCGTCGCGCTGTGGCCAACTGAGGCCCGGCGCAGCGGATCGGTGATGACGCCGGTCCGCTGAGGGGGAATTTTTCGCGATTTCCGTACTCCACCATTCCGAAGCCCGTCGGAAGAATCGTTTGCCAGCAACGACTGCTGGTAGAGGTTCTGATAGTTTGTGCCCTCGTTCACGTCAGATCCGGTCTATTCCCCGGTGATTCGTATGGGTTTCCCCCGCCGCGAGAGCACGAAAGGAGATCGCGTTGTGACACCCATCGACAGCACCGAGGACCTGGCGACTGCGAGCGAAGCCTGTGCCAAAGAGCCCATCCACATCCCGGGCAGCATCCAGCCCCACGGTTTCATGCTGGTCTTCGACGAGGGCCGTGGCTGCGTGGTGCAGGCCAGCGAGAACGTCCAGGACTGGCTCGGCCTGCCCGCCGGAGAACTGATCGGGCTCCCGTTCGAGCGCCTCTTCGAACACGCCGCCGTCTTCCAGGGCCGCCTGCAGGGGCTGGCCCTGGAAGACCCCAATCCCTTCCACCTCGGGGACGTGCGCTTCGCCATCGGCCAGGAGTGCTCGCTCCCGGTGGCGATGATGGTGCACCGCCACGATCAGGTGCTGATCGCCGAATTCGAGCCGGCCAGCGACGCCATCGCCGCCTACGGCAATTTCTACCCGTTGGTGCGCAGTTTCATCGCCCGCCTGCAGGACGCCGACAACGTCGACGAGCTGTGCCGCCACGCAGTGCAGGAGATGAAGCGCATCACCGGCTTCGGCCGGGTCAAGGCCTACCGCTTCGACACCGAGGGCAACGGCCTGGTGCTGGCCGAAGAGGCCGACGAGGGCTACCCGCGCTACCTCGGCCTGTGCTTCCCGGCCTCCGACATCCCGGCCCAGGCCCGTGCGCTGTACCGGGCCAACCGCATCCGCGTGATCGAGGACGCCCACTACACGCCCTCGCCGCTGTACCCGGCGCAGAACCCGCTCACCGGGCGCCCGCTGGACCTCAGCTTCGCCGCCCTGCGCAGCGTCTCGCCGGTGCACCTGCAGTACATGCGCAACATGGGCACCCAGGCTTCCATGTCCGTCTCCATCGTGGTGCGTGGCGAGCTGTGGGGGCTGATCTCCTGCCACGACCTGCACCCCCGGGGCGTGGGCTTCCAGACCCGCACCGCCTGCGAAATGCTCGGCAGCGTGCTCTCGCTGCAGATCGAGAGCCGCGAGGCCCACGACCGCACCGAACACCTGCTGGGCCTGCGCCAGCACATCGTCCAGATGCTCTCGGCCATGGCCGACCGCGACAGCATCAGCGGCGGCCTGTTGGCCCAGCCGGAGACCTTCCTCGGCTTCGCAAAGGCCAGCGGCGCAGCGATCATCTCCGCCGCCCGTTGCGACCTGGTGGGCGAGACCCCGCCCCAGGCCCAGGTGACGGCGCTGGTGCACTGGCTGGCCCAGCGCCCTGGCATCACCGTGTTCCACAGCGACAACGTCGGCCGCGACATCGACGAGCTGCCCGAACTCGCCCGACATGCCGCGGGCGTGCTGGCCGTGGCCATCTCGCAGATCCATTCCCACTACCTGGTGTGGTTCAGGCCCGAGCGGGCGCGCACCGTCGAATGGGCCGGGCGCCCTGAAAAGGCCATCGACCCCAGCGGTGGCCTCAGCCCGCGGCACAGCTTCGAACGCTGGCAGCAGACCGTGCGCGGCTACTCGAGTCCCTGGGACCCGCTGGAGATCGAGGGCGTCTGGGAGCTGCGCACCGCCGTGCTCGGCATCGTCCTGCGCAAGGCCGAGGAGATGGCTGCGCTGGCCAGCGAGCTGAAGAAATCCAACAAGGAACTGGAAGCCTTCTCCTACAGCGTGTCCCACGACCTGCGCGCACCGTTGCGGCACATCGCGGGTTACGCCGAGCTGCTGGGGGAATTCGAAGGCAGTCGCCTGTCCGAACGGGGGCTGCGCTTCCTTGACCACATCGGCGAGTCCGCCCGCTTCGCCGGCACCCTGGTGGACAACCTGCTGAGCTTCTCTCAGATGGGCCGCGCGGCCCTGCGCTTCTCCGACGTGGACCTGCAGGCCCTGGTGGACGCCATCCTCAAGGAGATGGAGCCGGACCTGGTGGGCCGCACCATCCAATGGCGCATCGCCGGTCTGCCCACGCTCATCGCCGACGCCGCCTTCCTCCACCTCGCCATGCGCAACCTGCTGGCCAACGCCGTGAAGTACAGCCGCGACCGCGACCCGGCGGTGATCGAGGTCAGTGCCCGCACCGAGGGCGACGAAGTGGTGGTGACGGTGAGCGACAACGGCGTGGGCTTCGACATGGCCTACGCCGGCAAGCTGTTCGGCGTGTTCCAGCGCCTGCATCGCATGGAAGAGTTCGAGGGCACCGGCATCGGCCTGGCCAGTGTGCGCCGCATCATCGAACGCCACGACGGCCGCGTATGGGCCGAGGGCCGCGTGGGCGAGGGCGCCCGATTTCATTTCGCACTGCCCCTGAGGGCGCAGCACAGTCACCTACCCACTGAGTGATTACCCATGCTCAAACCCATCCTGCTGGTCGAGGACAACCCCCACGACCTGGAACTCACGCTGGTCGCTTTGGAGCGCAGCCAGCTGGCCAACGACGTCGTCGTCATGCGTGACGGCGCCGACGCCCTCGATTACCTGTTGCGTCGCAACCACTACGCCCAGCGTGACGACGGCAACCCCGCCGTGCTGCTGCTGGACCTGAAGCTGCCCAAGGTCGACGGCCTGGAAGTGCTCAAGGTGGTGCGCGAGACCCCCGAACTGCGCAGCATCCCCACCGTGATGCTGACCTCCTCCCGCGAGGAGCCGGACCTGCAGCGCGCCTACGAGCTGGGCGTGAACGCCTACGTGGTCAAGCCGGTCGAATTCAAGGAATTCGTCGCTGCCATCTCCGACCTCGGCGTGTTCTGGGCCGTGCTCAACGAGCCGCCGCCGGGCTCGCTGCGACTGCAGCGCCGCCCCGGAAGCTGATACGGCCCGCCGCCCCACAGGAAGCCCCCACACCCCATGCCGCAAACGCCACTCAAACTGCTGCTGGTCGAAGACAGCCCGCGGGACGCCGAACTGGCCCTGCTGACCCTGGAGCGCAGCGGCCTCGAGGTCGACTCGACCCTGGTCTACCACCACGCCGGGGTCGAGCAGGCCCTGGCAGCCGCCCCCTTCGACCTGATCCTCTGCGATTTCATCCTGCCCGGCTCGTCCGGCGCCCAGGCCCTGGAAGTGGCCCGGCGCCTGGCGCCGAAGACGCCCTTCATCTTTCTCTCCGGCGTGTTCGGCGAAGAACACGCGGTGGAGATGATGCGCCAGGGCGCCGTCGACTACGTGCTCAAGCAGAACCTCAGCCTGCTGCCCAAGGCCGTCGGCCGGGCCCTGGCCGAGGTGCGCGAGCGTGAGCGGCGGCGCCGCGCCGAAGAGGCGCTGATGGAGGTGGAAGTGCGCGCGCGCCTGGCCATCGACGCCGCGCGCATGGGCATGTGGGACTACGACCCGCAGACCGACCGGCTGCTCTGGGACGAACGCTGCAAGGCCCTCTACGAACTGCCCCGGGACGCCGAGGTGGACCTGGTCACCTTCTTCGACCGCTGCCACCCCAAGGACCGCCCCCTGCTGGAGCGCAAGGTCCAGGAGGCGCTGGCCGTGGACAGCGGCAACGAGTACCAGGCCGAGTACCGCGTGCAGTTGCCGGGCGGGCGCGAGCGCTGGGTGCTCACCAGTGGCCGGGCCTTCTTCGAGGCGGGGCGCTGCGTGCGCTTCATCGGCGTGCTGCAGGACATCAGCGAGCAGAAGTACGCCACCGAGGCCCTGCAGCGGCTCAACGAAATGCTCGGCGAGCGCGTCGAACGGCGCACCCGCGAGCGCGACCGCACCTGGGAGCTCTCCCGCGAGTTGTTGGCAGTGATGCGCTTCGACATGACCCCCATCGCCCTCAACCCCGCCTGGGAAGACACCCTCGGCCTCACCCGCGCGCAGCTCAACCGGGTGCAGTTGTGGCAACTGATCCACCCCGACGACATCGAGGCGACCCTGCGCGAGACCGAGAGCGTGGCCGACGGCAACGTCTCCACCCGCTTCGTCAACCGCATGCGCCACCCCGACGGCGACTACCGCTGGCTGTCCTGGACCATCGTCCCCGACGAGGGGCTGATGTACGCCGCCGTGCGCGACATCACCGGCGAGCGCGCGGTGCTCGACGAACTGGCCGCCACCAACCAGCGCCTGCGTGAGCAGATCCGCGAACGCGAACGCATAGAAGCGACCCTGCAGCAGATGCAGCGCCTGGAAGCTATCGGCCAGCTCACCGCCGGGGTCGCCCACGACTTCAACAACCTGCTCACCGTCATCCTCACCAGCGCCACCTTCCTCGAACGCGACGTCGAGCGTGGCAGCCACGAGCGCATCCTCGGCCGCCTGCACAACATCCGCGAGGCCGGCGAGCGCGGCGCCAAGCTCACCGGGCAGTTGCTGGCCTTCTCCCGCCGGCAGCGCCTGGAGCCGGTGCCGGTCAACCTCAACGACACCCTGCAGGGCCTGCTGGAGCTGCTGCAGCGCACCCTCGGCGGCGGCATCTGGGTGGAAACCCACACCGCCCCCGACCTCTGGCGGGCACTGGTGGACCCGACCCAGACCGAGATGATCATCCTCAACCTCGCCATCAACGCCCGCGACGCCATGCCCCAGGGCGGCACCCTGCGCCTGGTGACCGCCAACGAGGTGGTGCAGGCCGTCGCGCAGCGCCCCGAAGACCCGGAGCCGGGCCCCTATGTGGTGCTGAGCATCGAGGACACCGGCGTGGGCATGACCGAGGAGGTGCTGGCCAAGGCCTTCGAGCCGTTCTTCACCACCAAGGAGGTGGGCAAGGGCTCCGGGCTCGGCCTGGCCCAGGTGTTCGGCTTCGCCAAGCAGTCCGGCGGCGGCGTCAGCATCCACACCGAGCCGGAGCGCGGCACGCGGGTCAAGGTCTACCTGCCGTGCATCCACGACGACTCCGGCGAGGTTGGCGTCGAGCGTTCGGCTGTGTTGCCGGCGCCGGGGCCGAGCAGCAGCGCGCGGACCATCCTGCTGGTGGACGACGACCCCCGCGTGCGCGAGGTGACTGCCGCGCTGCTGAACGCGCTGGGCTACCGGGTGCTGGAGGTCGGCAGCGGCAGCGAAGCGTTGCAGCGCCTGGAACAGGGCGTCGACCTGCTGCTCACCGACTACGCCATGCCCGGCATGAACGGCGCCGAGCTGGCCAGCCTGGCGCAGCAGCAGCAGCCTGGGCTGCCGGTGATCTTCATCACCGGCTATGCCGAACTGGGCGGGCTCGACCTGCCCGACCAGGTGGTGGTGCAGAAGCCCTTCCGTGAAGCGGACATCGCCGCCAAGCTGCGCGCCGCCCTGGAGGAGCGCCCATGAGGGTGCGCGAGCACCTGCGCCAGGCCGGTGCCCCGTGGCACGAGGCCGTGGACGCCGCCTTCTCCCGCTTCGACCTGGGCCAGGCGGACGGCTACCGCGCCTTCCTGCGCGCCCATGCCCGTGCCTTGCCGGGGCTGGAGCAGGCCCTGGAGCAGGCCGGCATCGCCCGACTGGTGCCCGACTGGCCGGCACGTCGTCGCCGCCACGCCCTGCTGGCGGACCTGGCCGACCTGGGGTTGCCGCCGCCACCGACAGCCGCCTCCAGCCTGGACGCCAGACCGGGCCTGCTCTGGGGCCTGGCCTACGTGCTGGAAGGCTCGCGCCTGGGCGGTCGTCTGCTGGCCCGGCGAGTCACCGGCGCCCAGGCTGACCTGCCTGTGCGCTACCTAGGCCACGGCCAGGACCAACCCCTCTGGCCCGACTTCCTCCGCCAGCTGGAAGCCCACGCCCACGACCTGCCCCAAGCCGACCTGGAGCAGGGCGTGATCCTCGGCTTCCGCCACTTCCTGAATGCCGCAGAGCAGTCCGTAGGATGCGGTGAGTTCGGCGAACCGCATCGAATCCCTGCATGAGGCCGCCACGATGGGCTTCGC